>NZ_CP041614.1:0-300000 GCF_007197555.1 Shewanella psychropiezotolerans | reverse complement strand
AAAAGTAGCGCTTAGACAACACTCTAGAATCTCTATAAATGTTGAATCGTTACTCAGGCCTGCATCTAGTGAAGCAAGCGGAAATAGCGCTGAGGCTAAGCCTCTGGCACATGGAAATTTAAGCGATATATCAATCAAGGGTGGGGCCTTTGTCTGCAAAAATAATGACACAATAGAAAAGGAAGGCAACTACCTGCTTCAGGTTAAAATCATGCCAGACATGGAAACTTTATCCATGTCGATCACAGTTAAGAATGCAATTGGAATCGAACATGACAAAGAACAGCTCCAATATGGGTTTATCATAAACAGCCCCCAGAGTGAGGCTGAGATTTTTGTACAAAAAGTGATTCTCAATCACTTGCTAAAACAGTCTGAATAAGTACATTTTACTCAGCTAGCTTTAAAAAGGTTTTGGTATTTTCCGTTCTTTTGAGGCCGCTTCCCTCGCCTCTCTAAGGTATTTTCCCTCGCGAGACTCGCGCTCAACAAATTGCTTTTTCGCCTTAACTCTCTGTTCGGCTTCCCAGTCATTTGGTTGCATTTTTTTGTAGATTTTTTTCTCTCGCGCTTGTGTTTCGCCCGCTGCATCCCTGGCTTTTTGTAACTGTTCGAGCTCCAATTTTTGGGACTGTTCACGTGCCGCATCGGCTTTTTGAGACAAACTTTGAGTGTCTGATGCCATGGAGAAAGTTGAGGGAAATAAACAAGCCGCCCCAAATACACAGGCTTTCAGACTGAAACGGTAACTTCTATTAGATATCATTCACTCCTCCTTGAGAGCATATAAATCAGGCATATCGGTATTATCATTTTGCTGAACATAAGCTTGATGGCTTTCATACCAAAACGCAATAAATTACCCCCTAGATAGAGGCTTGGAAAACAGATAGCCCGGTTGAAAGCGAACTCCTTATCAACATTTATTCTGGCTTGGCGCAGGTTTTTAAGGGGAAGTCTCTCGGTTACCTCTATTGTAGGCAGCTCACAACAGAGCAATGGATCTAGGGCGTCGAATCTTTATGCCGAATAAGAAATAAACTAGCCCCTAAATGATCGAAAATAAACTCCTCTAAGCTCTCCCCCAAGAGCAGAGTACGATTTAAACTGTATCTTAACCTTAAGTCCTAGCAAAAAATGCAGGGGGAAATCATCTAAATATCGGTTATATATTATAAAAATGCATTTCAAGTTTGAGTAACTGAGGAAATAAGGTTATTTTTAATCCTGCTGTAATCTTGTGCTAATAGATACAATGCATTTTTAACTGAATTAACACCTAAACGATAAACAGGGATATGGGACAAGGGAGTAAAGGAATGGACCAATGGCCTCATCTATTATCTAAGCTAACTTCAGATAGGCCAAGCTTATCCGTGAAGCTTGAGTCTTGGCTACAGCAAGCTGATTCATCTCCATTAGCCATAATCAAAGGTTATCGCTTTATCGCGGCTAATCTGGCCACGCTTAAGTATTTTCAAACTCAAGCTGACAACTTCGTCAATGCTACTCCTTATGACTTTTCGCCTCGAATTCAATCTTCCGGACGAAATAGTGTCGAATATTCTCAGGAGATGATCCGCCAAGCCATCGCAGGTGATGTCATCGAATTTGACTGGCTTCATCTGAGCCAACAAGGAACAGAGCTGCCAACCAGAGTCGCTCTCTTCCCATTTGACTTAGGGGGCGAAACAGTTGTCTTGGCACAGTTCATTGCAACCAACAGACGTAACAGAGCCAGGACAATTACAGGAAATGGCTTCGACGCCTTACCCAAAGAGCTGATGTCTATCACCTTGGAAGACAGCGCCGAAGCTGTTTATATCACCAATGAAAAACACCAAATCATTGCCGTTAATAAAGCCATGTGTCGCATCTGTGGCTATAGCGCAGATCAACTGCTACTGAAGAATACAGAACTCATCGTTATGCGGAAACATACGCCAGCCGAAGAGGAGAAATACAACAACACCTTAGAAGAGCGTGGCAGCTGGCAGGGGGAAGTCTGGAAACAAAGATCCGATGGTTCAGAGTTTCCGGCATGGAAGAGTTGCCGGAAAATATCCGCAGATGGAAACATCTATTATGTCACCATCTTCAGTGACATCAGTGCCAAGAAAAAATTGGAAGCTAAGCTAACCGAGCAAGCTATGTATGATGCACTCACAGGCTTACCCAATCGATTTCACTTAAAATTATTGCTCAATCAAGCCCTGCAAGAGATCAAAGACAATCCAAATGAAATCGGCGCCTTGATGTTTCTCGACCTCAACGGTTTCAAGAACATCAATGATTGTTTTGGTCATGCCACCGGAGACAAAGTATTACAACTGGTCTCGGCCAGGTTAGAGGCAAGCTGTATAGATAAGGCCGAAATAGCTCGTCTGGGCGGTGATGAATTCACCTTAGTCATACAGGGTTGTCAAGATAGAGGTGAGATTGAAGCATTTTCAAAGCAGATAATGACGCTGTTCGATGCCCCGTTCGAAATTAACGATCAGAAGTTTTATCTGGGCACCAGCATAGGCATAGCCCTGTTTCCAGAGCACAGCAATCAAGCCTCCAAGCTACTCAGTCTAGCCGATACAGCTATGTACAGTGCCAAGAAAAGCCCACAACACGTGCTGTTTTATGATGCTTGGATGCATGAAGAAGCAGAGAAAAAACTCATCCTACTCAGCGAACTACGGCATGCTCACAGCCTAAAACAGTTTAAGTTAGCCTATCAGGTGATCGTTAATTTAGAGTGCAATACCGTTATCGGTGCCGAAGCACTACTGCGCTGGCAAAAGAGTAATGGTGAAGTTATCAAAGCCTGCGACTTTGTGCCATTACTGGAAGAAACCGGCCTACTGGTCACCATAGGCCAATGGGTACTCAAGCAAGCTTGTCAGCAAATAGCAGAGTGGCGTAAACAGCACGCTCCCGACCTCAAGGTCTGTGTCAATGTCTCACCCATGCAACTGGAACACCCAGACTTTGTCGAGCACGTCAGCCAAGCCTTAACAATAAGCTCGCTGCCCGCAGAGGCTCTGGTACTAGAGATCACTGAATCGGCACTTTTGAGACAACCAGAGAGAGTTCAGAACACTCTCTGCCTATTAAAAAATCTAGGTGTTAGCATTGCAATCGATGACTTTGGTGCAGGTCTATCCTCCCTCAGCAAACTCGGCAGCCTACCGATCGACAGCTTGAAAATAGATGCAGGATTTGCACGTAGGCTCAGTGAACCACAAGGGAAACAGCTTTGTCAGGCGATGATCCAGCTAGCTCAAGCCCTAGATATCAGTTTTGTGGTGGAAGGCATAGAAACCAAGCAACAGAAAGAGATATTGGAACAGATGGGAAAAGGCTTCGGTCAGGGATATTTTTTTGGTCACCCTAAGACAGCTGATACCTTTACCTCTGATAATTTTTCATAGGCCAAGACTGTTATAAAAAGATGCTGTCGGCCCTAACAAATAAAGAAGCTTATTATATCAATCGGTATTACTCGTAACGCTTTCGCACACTCGCAGGCATAGAGTTAAGGCGTTGATTCACCATGGCACTCAATGCACGCGTTAAAGGAGTCACACTTAATTTGGGCTCTATGGCCTTGAGCACCATGGCCGTCGCCTCCAATGTCGAGAGGCTATCACTGCGGCTCGCCTTACGAATGGTATAATTCGATCCTGACTGCAGATCCAGATGCAAGGAAGGGTACTTAAGTAACCAAGGATTAAGCTGCAATAACTTATAGGCCTTCCTCCAAGTGCCATCGAGCAGCAGCAAGATAACCTCATCATCGAATCTCTCCTCCTCGGCATTCTTGCTCTTATCGGAGGGGTAAACAAGATAGACAGGCTTAGTACAGGCATCGAGATATTGGCGCAGTTGCGAAAAATCATCAGGCCCCTCACCAACTAAGACTTGCGTCTCCGGGATAACCAGAGATAACAAGCGCACGCTATTCTTGGCATGACCCACTTCACTTGGATCTTGCAACACAACCAACTCAGTCGAGGCATGCATCGGCTCGATACTCTCGCAGAGACAAGCCTTCAAGGGGTAATGACATTTAGGGCAAATAGGGCGGGCCACTGGGCTCTCTTATTTCAATTAATATATAGAAACACTAGTGTAACCGACATGAGATATAAACTGTATCTTGAACCCGATACAAATCCCCTCCTATGCCATCCATGGCATGCTTGGATAACAGTTTTAAAGAAAGGTCCATGTACAAAAAAAAGCCCGTCTCCTGTGGTTAGCAGTCGGCGGGCAAAGGGTGTTGCTTGATACAAGTTCGTTCCTAATTCCTAGAACCTAGACACTTCTCCTAGTGCGCATGCTGCTCCTGATGCCAATGATCTAAACGCGGTATGGCCAACATAACTAATAACATAATAGCTAACCCCCCATCACCAGCGCAACTGCATAGGGAGCCGTCAGATCCGTTTGTTGTACAAGTCCGGCCAATAGAGAGGCGCCACTCATCTGAATGAATCCAAGCATGGCCGTTGCTGTTCCGGCTCGCTCGCCGAATGCCGACAGAGCCATGCTCGTTGCAGGGCCAAGCAGTAGGGCAAAACCGATACAGAGCAGCATCATAGGCAGCATAAAGCTAAATGCCGCTGCCAGCCCTGCTTGTGGCCCCCAGATCTGAACCAGAACCTGCGACACTGCCGATAGCAACATGATTCTCAGTGCCAGGATAACAGTAGGACGATTGCCTAACTTATTTATCACCATAGGAGCCAGGAAACAGGCAGCTATATTGACGGCAGCATTGAGACCAAACAGCCCGCTGAAGGCCAGCTCTGACATGCCCAAGTGCTCGATTAACCAAACTGGCGCATAGGAAACATAACTCAAAATCGCCGCCATTCCAGCCATGCAACATAATGCATAGAACATGAAATGGGGCTCACTCAGTACAGGCTTGTAACGTGACCAACGGTAAAGAGGGCCTGTGGTAACAGTATTAGCTGGTCGGGTTTCCGGTAGACGGTATCCTACGACTAACATCATCACTATGGCGTAGAGCGTCATAAAGATGAAGGTCGAGCGCCAGCCAAACTGCAACGCCAACAAACCACCCAGAGTCGGAGCCAATGCAGGGATCACGCAGATAACACCATTGAGATAGCTATAATATCGCGCACCTTCTTTAGGGGTGAAGCAATCTCGCACCGCACTGAAGACCACGATCGATGTTGAACAGGCCGCTAGCCCCTGTAGTACTCTGGCCAACTGCAACCAATGAAACTCCATGGCCATGGCCGCAAATATGCTGCTAGCTATGTAGAGTAAAATACCGAAGATAGCTATAGGACGACGTCCATAACGATCCGCTAGTGGGCCAATGAGAATTTGCCCCACCCCCATAGCGAATAGGAACAGCACTAAGGTCGATTGAATTTCACTCGATGAAACAGAAAACTCGGCAGCCATCGCCGGCATAGAGGGTAGATAGATATCTATGGCTAATGGACTTAGTACCACCATAGACATGAGTATGGGTAACAGATTTCGACGCATTATTTTTCTCAAGATGTAGCATTATTCTATGGCCAAATTTTAGCTCAGTGATGTTATGAACAGAAATGGTATAATTTCAGAACTGAATTTCCTTTAAGGAATAACTAATGAATCTGGATAACCTGGCGAGAATCGATCTCAATCTGCTGGTCATATTGCAGGTACTGCTGGAAGAACAAAGTGTCACCCGCGCAGCCAGTCGTCTGCACTTGAGTCAATCGGCGCTCAGTAAGAGCCTTAATCGCCTACGCGATACTCTAGGAGATCCCCTGTTTCATCGCACCGCCCATGGATTAAAGCCCACGGCCCATGCCTTACAGTTGGGCCAGAAATTACCAGATATGCTTCAGGGTCTATACCAGCTGACACAACCTCCTAGTTTCACTCCAGCAAGCAGCAATCGTCAATTCTCTTTCGCTATGGTTGAGAGTGCCTATGAAACCTTATTACCCTATTTTATCGGCCCATTACTCAATAATGCGCCAAACCTGAAACTCGATACCTATGTATGGATGGAGCAATCCATGCAGGCCTTACAGAAGGGACAGATCGATTTCGGCATATCAGGCAGAGACCTACATCCACAATCAGATTTTCAAATTGACAGGCTTCCCCACGGAATATCTCACCAGACCCTGTTTACCGATAAGCAGATCTGTTTGGTCAGAGAAAATCATCCAATAATTTCTGCGGTAAAAACAGGCCAATGGGATATACACATCTATCTGGAAATGTCACATGTACAGGTGCGCTGTGAAGGCAATGACTGGTGGGCCCTTGACTATCATCTGGCAAACTTAGGCCATAGACGTAAACTTAGTACTACGGTACCGGACTTTTATGGTGCGGCAAGTGTGTGCGCTCATAGCGATCTGATATTCACCTTGCCATCTAGCTTTGCCCGCCATGCCGGAAAGCTGTATCCATTGGTCGAGCTGCCACTGCCATTCGAATTTATTCCATTGGCCTATGTTCTGCTTTGGAATTCTCGAAATAACGAGGAACCCGGTCATAAATGGATAAGGGAAACCATATGTAAGAGTGTCGCCGAAGCTTTCGATAACGAAACTTGTGATAATTAGCCCGCTATTCAGCTTAGATTAATCCAAACTGGTTTATCATTGTGACTCTTGAGGTGTTATCGCCTTTACAGACAATCTGTTACATATTCACAGCCAGATTAACTGAATTTAACGTGATCTTAGGTTATTAAATATGCAAACTGGACACAGTTAATTTTTGGAGTTTTTATGATCTATAGTCAATTTCAGCAATCACCTTTCCAGACAAGATTCTCCGGAGCCAAAGGTTGGATGGCGTTTGCTATCGGTATTGCAGTCATCACCCTAGCGCTCATCGCTCTGCCATTCCTGCTATTGTTCGGCGCTATTAGCTTTATCTTGTTAAGCCTGTTTGGTCGTCTATTTCTTAAGAGACAGCTAGCTAAGTTTAAACAGCAGCAAGCCCAGGGAGCTTATACAGATAAGCAGCAACAAAGTAATTTCTCTACCGCTAGCGAACAGCAGAACCAGCAAATATTTACCGATAAGGCCTTTGCGGATAAACGTCATCAAGCTGAGCCGCACCAAGGACGTACCTACGAGCACGACCCAAGCTAGCAGGCGTCACCTTTCAGGCGCTGACACAGGAAAGCGCTAAGCGTTATACTTTAAATTGTGAAGCTGTCAGAGGCCGCTTTAACAGCGCCTCGAAACGCTTCCAATGCTCATGTTTTCTCGTCTCGCCATCTTTTTCTACCCATCGGGCTACACTCTCCTCTCCATGATTATAATTAATCACATAGGCTCGATTAGAGAGATAGAACTTCACCCTTTGCTTAGCTCTTGACTGAGTATACAAACCATATTTTATCAAGAGGTTTTGAGCATCCTCTTCCAAGATATGACCATCGGTCAACTGCTCACAGACCAAATTATCCAAATAGGCGAGTTTCTTATAACACGCCAACACCTTGTGGTATTTCTCAATATCCCCCTCGATACCTGCTAATGGCATCAAGGTCTCATATTCAAAATCGATCACCTCTTGCTTAGACATGATAAGGCTCAGGCCATAATTAGCACTGCCTTCCGAAAGAAAAGAGATAGGACTATAGAGAGGATAAACTGCATATTCGATCCATTGCTCGGTTCTGACCAGATCTCTCTCCTGCAACAGGTTGAATACATGGTGACCAGGATAGCCTTCATGGCTGGCAAGCTCCAGACACCGCTCAATATAAAGAGGCTGATCTTGGTTAAGCTGAATGAGACTCTTATAGTTACCTTGATACCAGTTATAGGCGGTCCAGATCTTATCGGTGACAAACTCGATACTGAAATTTTCATCATGGGGCAGCTCTATATGCACCCCAGTGAGCGCTCTGGCTTTATCTACCGCAGCCTCGAATACCGCAGGGATCTTGCTCTGAGGCACTATAAATTCCGCTCTAAACTGCTCGAAACGCTCGGCTAACTCTCCTTCGCCCGGTAACAGCTTATCGATCTCATCTTGTATCGACTCGAATGAACATAAGCCAAATTTTTGCGACTGAGTATCGTATAAACCTTCAGACTCAACATCGAAGCTACCTCTATCCCCTTGCAGATGGCTCAAGTAGTAAACCACAGATGATACTTGCTTGTTTAAGAAGCTATGCCTGGAGATGAGTTTAGCGTCAATATCCGATAGACTGAGAGAGTTCAGGCACTTTAGCTGTGCTTTTGCCATTTTCTGCAGCTCTGTCAGATTGAGTTTTTTACACTCCAATCGCCAAATTTCTGGGCCGTAGAAGGCATCGACATAGAAGGGATCATGCAGGCCGATAGCGAGTACCAACTTGACATAACACTCGGCAATATCATTGAGCTTCCGGTTCAATTGTTGATCATCCATAAGATCACCTTCCCAGTCTTGTCTTTCGTCCGCACGTGTCAGCAATTAAGTATCCTCTCAGCCTGAATAACATAAATGTAACACATTGCATATTGTATGCAAATATTGAGTGCGCAGAATTTCAATTTTAGTTTTCTAAATAGTAGAATAAGAGGGGTTGACCAGATGGACTTATATCTACCGCTATAGATAGGTATTAATCAGAAAGCAGTTCTTTTGCTCTCTCTAGGGCAGCTAACTCTTCTGTCTTAGTTGCAACACAGAGCACATTTTCAACCTGCTGCAGCAGAGAGTGCCATAATGGCTCTATGACGGAGAGTTCCTCGTTACTTGCCCGCTCTTTGGCTAACTTGAGCAGAGCCGCAGAGCCTACTACATCAATTTTATCAAGCATGCCGTCGGCTAAGGCTATGCTGAGTTCAATCATGGCGGGGACACTATGACCGTACTTGATCACTTCTCTGAGATAAGACTCGGCCAAAGCCAGCTCAACACTTGTAGAACCATCATCATTGAGCAAGGCCTGGGCACGAGAGAACATGGCATCGAGCTGCCCTTGTTCTGCCGCCTCTTTCATCCAGTGCTCACTGGCCAATAGATCGATTTCTGTGCCTTCCCCTTTTGCCAACATCAAGGCAAGATTGTATTGAGCATGGGGAAAGCCAGCCTTAGCGGCTTGGGAGATAAAGTCATTAGCCTGGACAAGATCACCTTGCTGATAAAACAACACACCTAAGTTCGCCATCGCCTCCGCTTGCTCCAGCTCGGCAGCACCCTGCAGATGTTCTTGAGCTTTATCGAGATCGATAGTGACGGTTTCACTACCTACCAGATAGAAGTAACCTAACAAGGCCATAGCATTGGCAACACCAGCCTGGGCAGACAAAGCAATAGCCCTCTCCCCTGCAACGACGTCGGACTCACCTTTGTAACCGTGAATTAAGGCGACGCCATGCTCGTGCATAGCATTCATATTCCGATCGGCAGCCAGAGAAAACCAATATTGGGCCTTGGCTAAAGTGTCTCTGGAAAGGTTTGATTGGGCAGCCTCTTCATCATCGAGAGCCTCGAGTGCCAGCTCTTGTTCTTGCTGCATAAGAGCACGAGTTTTGAGTGACATTCCTACAAGATATTGGGCTTCTGCTTCGCCTTGCATCACGGCTCTATAACAGAGATCCCGCCCCACCAATAAATCGAATGGCTCAAATTTATACTTAGGCAGTGACTTACCCGTGACTTGCTTAAACAAAGATTCGATGAGTTTTAATAGCTTCTCTATCGATTTTTCACTGAGCTGCTGTAATTGTTCGGCAGTCAGGTGATATTTTTCCGGATGGGCTCCACGATTACCATCCCCTCGTAAACGATGCAGGGCTCTGGTAATACGTACATCGATGACACGCTGATTATTAAGAGTTTCTATTCTGTCGTATAGATTTGGACCCGCGAACTTGACTCCTTTGGACTCAGCCAGCAAATCCGTTAATTTATGGGTAAGACTACGAAGCAGCAGTAATGCCTGGGTAGGCACATCTTTTACATAGCTCTTAGCGATGCAGTAGTCATGACCTAATTCGGCAGAAAATTGAGTAACTAAGTCCACATCAGTAAGCACAACAGATACTCCGTATTTCCCATTCCTAAATGCTAAGCACTAAATTTTCCTATGACTTAAGCTTCTTCATCTACCTTGTTAGGGCGTGAAACCATGTACAAACGGAAAAGTGCCACATTGACGAATAAGCCGATAAACGCGACAAACACTTCGACGATCAGCTGGACTGGGAAACCTAATGATTGCACCAGAGCAGAAATTGAACCACCCACGAGAGACAAAGGAATGTACAACATGAGTACCATCAGAGTCTTGAATGCTATCGGGCTACTAAATTTAAAACTAGCCTTAATCGCTTCGAATGGCGTTAACCGCTCGACGACAACCATAAAGTTCACATAGGCGAGTCTGGCAAAGATATAAATACTCATGGTGAGTCCGATTAGCCATAAAGGGCCGAAGGCTGCAAAAATCATCACAGGAGCGAGAATCGCTAAGCCTGAAAATACACCGGCGAGTAACAGGCCTGGAACGAAGTTCAAACTGGTCTTCAATATCAGCGCAGTACTGGCTTCATGGCCTTGTGAGCGGATCTCTAAGAAGAGAGTCAAGGCCGCAATCAATAAAGAAAACACCAGTAACAGGGCCATCATGGCCGCCATGTGAGAGGCACCAAACTGAGGGTTCTCTAGATCGGCACCTCTGATCTCCATGCCCAGCCACAGCTGAATACCAACCTGAATAAATAAAATAGGCACAGTCAATGCGGCTAACTGGCTAATATGGTTACGAAAGAAGTTGTAGGCTTCAGTTAATATCGCAGACAATGACATGGGTGTTTCCAATAGATAATTAAAAAAGCAGAGTAAGGTCGCTAGGATACCGAAAATTGATAGTTATTGCACCGATGAAATATCACAATACAAAGCTGAAACAGTAAAATAGATGCAATAATATTGTTAAAAAAGATAGAATGGTCACAACAATCTAATTAATTCACCATTGGAATAAAAAATGAAACTATCAGCTGTGATCGGCCTAGTACTCGCTAGCACGACTTTAAGCGCACCAGCGGCTGCAGGTTGGTTTGATGACCTCTTTGCAGCAGAAGAAGCAAAACCACAGGTCGTACAAACGCAAAACAGCGACCTAGTGGGCAGTGTCATGTCTCAGCTCGGACTCAATCAGTCTCAGGCTGAAGGCGGATTAGGCAGCCTACTTTCTCTGGCAAAATCCACACTCGGTGGTGATGACTTTGGCTCTATTGCCAATGCTATTCCTGGTATAGAAAGCCTATTATCAGCGGCTCCAGCCCTAGATAACGAATCAGGTATGTCAGGTTTACTGGCAAAAGCGGGTGATCTGGGTAGCTCGCTTCAAGGCGGTGCTCAAGTTTACGATGCCTTCGAAAAACTTGGGATTTCAAAAGAACTCGCGGCCCCTATGGTCGATATCGTTAAAGGCTACCTAGATAGCAATGCCGGAGAGGGTACAACAGATATGCTTATGAAAGGCCTAGGTGCCATTCTTTAAGTTTACCTCTTAGAGCTGAAAAGATAGATGAAGTAATATTCATTATTGTATCTGGTTTACAAGTGAACTCTTATTTCATCTTCTACTCTAACCCTTTATGCTGAACTCACTTCAAATCGACAGGGTCTTTCATGTTAGCCAAATTAAAACAATTTCTAACGTCGCACTCACAAGCCGTCACACCGGAAGAGAAAGCCCGCCAATTAAATTTAGCCGCCGTGAGCTTACTGCTCGAAGTCATCTATGCCGATGAGACCTTGAGTGAAGAGGAAGCACAACTGCTGCCACAACTCATGACTAAGGCCCTATCTCTGACTCAGGCAGAGACTGAAGCGCTAATCGATGAAGCTAAGAAGATACAAGGCGACTCGATCTCCCTCTATGAGTTTACCAAGGAGATAAATGAGCAGTGCGACGTAGAGCAAAAACAAAAGTTGATATTGGCCATGTGGAAATTAGCCTATGCCGATGGTCAACTGTGCCAATACGAAGATCAGATAATTCGTAGGACAGCTGACCTGCTCTACCTTAAACACAGCGAACTTATACAGATGCGCAATTTAGCGATGGACAGTTAGGCTTTATCTTAGAAAAGCAAAGAAGCTCGCTCTTGGGGAGCTGAGCCCCAGAGCTGACAGTCAAATCGATTCATTACAGATGAGATTATTAGGTTAATTGCTTGGCAATATCGAAGCCCTTACCTCTCAAGCCAAGTATCTTATCCTGTAGCCCTCCCACCTCCATTTTCAAACCTACAGCCGTTGCTTGCTGAGATAACCAACTGGTTCTCTCATTTTCATCGACCCGATCCCACTCATCTAAGATTGTATGAGAAAGTGCTAATAACGCTGCCTGCTTAGAGAAGGGCTCGGCTTTATAGGGGTGATTTTGATACTTTATTCCTTCGACAAGTTCGGGAGAAAATTTCCAGTTCTTTGCCAATAATGCAGCCACTTCTGCCGACTCGTACCCCAAAATATCTTGCTCAATGAGTGATTTTTTGTCCCCATTAGTGGCAAGTTCACGAATTTTCGCCGATTTATCAGGCTCAATGGTGGCAATGAGCAGTTCGCCAATATCGTGTAATATGCCACAGGTAAATGCCATATCCGGGGCAGCACCACATCGCTTGGCCATCTCCTGTCCATACAGAGAAACTTCAAAGGTTTGCCCCCAAAACTCCCCCAGCTCGATACCGGCGATAGTGGGTACCGCGCCAATTACCGCCGAAGCTATCACTAAAGTTCTTAGGGTTTGCATCCCCAAACGAACCACAGCTTCATCGATCGAACCAACCTCCCTGCTACGACCATAGTGGGCCGAATTGACTAAACGTAAGATTCGGGCACTGACCAGAGGATCATGAGAGATTTTCTCTGTTATTTCCGCCACCGAAGCAGCATCATTATTAACCAGGTCGAGCAGTTCACTGACCGCCTTAGGTAAGCGTGGTAGCTCATCGATATGACTTAGTAATGCAGCTGAATCCATTCTGTTCCTCCACAAATTCTTTAACTTAGAGTTAAAAATATAGGACAGAAAATCCAAATATGCTCAGGTTTATCTCTCACCGAATCCCGTTTACTTATCGCTAGCCCGGAGCCTTATACAATAAGCTAGCCTAAGCAGTTTGCAGCAGTTGTTTACGTGAAAGATGTTTCTTCTGCCACCATAATATAGGTGCGACCACTAAGATCATGATCACCGCATATAACATGCTCGAGCCCAAGGCAAAAGCAAGCATGATACAGAACAGACTCCCTACCGCCACTAAGGGTAAGTAACGCTTGCTCAGAAGCTTAGCCGCAGCAAGCATAGACATCAGATAGATGATAACAAACACCCCATTGCTCCATGCGATCAGATGTTCAAGTTCCTGATCCAAAACATAAGTTAAGACAATGACCAACGCCATGGTGAGCAACACGGCGGACAGCGCCCTAACCGGAACCTGATGGCGGTTGATTGAAGCAAAATAACCAGGAAGTATCCCCTCCCGGCTAAAGCTCCACAACAAGCGCGAAACACTGGCGGTATACACATTTACAGTCGCTAAACCACCGGCGATTCCTAAGACACCAATCACTTGAGCACCATAACCACCAAGCAAGCTATCGAAACTTGTTACCATGGCTAAGCCTGCCCCTGCGCCGGTATCAACTTGAGTCATTAGCAAGAGTCCGGTACACGCGAGATAAACGACTCCCACTAAGACAGTGCCTATCATCATGGCTGGGATCATGTCTTTCTTGGGATCTTTAAAGTCATTGGCCAAATGAGTCATGGCCTCCACCCCTAAAAAGCTCCAGAAAGCGATACCCGCAGCCGCCATGATTAAGCCGGCATCACTCGATGTTCCAGCAGATATAGACTCCAGCTTATGCAGATTCAATCCCCCGCGCCAAACATCAAGACCACGACACTGACAATGGCGATTGTCAGTACAAATTGCAGCTTAGCAGAAACATGTATGCCTCTGAAATTAAGCAAAAACAGCACAACTAGCAAGCCCAACTGCATCGCGACCTCACTCCAGCCAGATACGGGCACCATGGTCTCGACAAATTGAAATGTCATTAAGATAGCTGCGGCGGCACCGAGTGGCACCACCAAGAGAAAAATAAGTCCTATGGTTCGACCCGCCGTTCGACCGAATGCCTTCTCGACAAAATATGCAGGTCCGGCTGCATGGGGAAAAGCCCCGGCTAATCGACCAAAAACCAGTGTGACGGGGATAATTGCAAGGGTTAGCAAAAGCCATGCGATTAAGGCGTCATTACCTGCCGTCGCTATCGTCATCTGAGGTAAGACAAATACTCCTGTCCCCAATAACGTGGTTGCCATCAAACCCGCCCCCTGCCAACGGCCAATTGTTCCCTTTATCTGATCCATCTACCCTGCCCTTATACTGCTATAGCCGCCCTATACCCAAGAATGTAATATCACTTAGATAACCATCAAAACGTTGGCATAGGGCTCATATTATTATGGAGTTAAATTTAGCTTAAATACCTTACAGGCTCCCATTAGTATGGGAATCTTCACCATTAGTATAAACTTAACTCTCGATACAAACTGTCGTATTCAATAAGCGGATCTGACTCATACACCGTCATAATGTCGGTAATAGTCAGGATTTCAGACAAATAGTTGGCAACAAGTAACATTGAACATAGGTAATCAGGAGTATTAGGTGGATCAATTAGACAAATTCGACAAAGCTATCATCGCCGCGCTAAGGTTAAACGCCAGACAGAGCATTTCCTACATCTCCGAGGCGGTGAATTTGTCTCGTTCGGCCGTCTCCGAGCGAATCAAGAAGCTCGAGAGCACAGGTATCATACGTGGCTATCAGGTGCTACTTAGCGAGTCTCAAAAAGAGGGAGTATCAGCTTACTTCGAGATCCAGCACAAATGTCCGCGTTGTGCCGATGTGGTTCATGTTTTCCAGGCTATTCCTGAGGTCGTTACCTGCCGAGGCATCACAGGAGATATGGATCTCTTGGTCTATGTTCAGGCTGCTTCGATGAAACGTCTCCATGAAATCAGAGAACATATCGATGCCCAGACCGATATCATCAAAATAAAAACCCATGTGGTCATGAGTGAATGGATCGATAACCGGAGGTAATGGATTTGTAGACCACAATATTGGCTCACTGTTTGATTGAGGTATAGCTATCCCAATAGCAAAGTAATATAGCCATGATTAACCTAAATTGTAGCCCCCATATTTCTTTGATCACCTCTTCTATCAAGATACAGAGAATCTAGCTGTTTAGCTGACAGCAACAATCTTTCCGCCATAATACAAACAATTGAATTACAAATGTTTTTTTTAGCTGATTCAGCATATCGTCTGCTTATCTGAGTAATAAGGTGCTCTGCCTGAGAAAGCCCACCGTGCTCCAGCTCCTTTATAAACAACAGCAAATAACAATCAAAGAGAATTAAGAAGACAGATTCAGCATTTAGGTTATTTTTTACTGCCTGAATTTTTTCTCTGTCATCAATCAGAGCAGCCATAACATGGGTCAGCGTCTCTATATTCGTCGCCCCGCTAAACATGTCTCTTAGCTGATTATCTTTAACAAAATACTCTCTAAGCTGTTTTGCAAACTCGGCCTTTTCCCATTGCGCACCTACTGCATATATAACCCCCATAAAGACTCCTTACTTAAATAAGCGAGCAGATACAGGGATAATATTTAGCTCTGTACTCAATACCGATTGAAAATCTAGCGCCAATAATGCAATGGCTTGGTAATAATCTGTTTCTGCGTGCTCAAGAGCTAACTCTAAACAGCGTCCGGACCAAAGCAACATATGTTGCTGCATCAAGATCACCATAGTTTCATACACAGCTTTATTATTTGAATCTGCGACTAGCTGACCTAACAGCTGATCAAGTACTGCATAAAACAGTCCAATATGATCCAGTGGCTGGTTTTGCGCTAGATCAAAGCTAATCCCATTGTGTTTATAAAACGCCATCAAGGCGACCGTTGATTTATCATTCAGTAACTGCTCTTCGCCCAGATATACTGAGCCCCATGGCATAGCTGTCGGCTCTCCTGGACCAAAAAACAGCTGACCATAATCAAGCTTTAACTCATTTATCTGTTCTGAGTTCCACTTTGCCAAAAAGCTATCAAGCAGCACTTTGCCTTGCTGATTTTCTGCCGAGTTAGTTAGGCTAGGCCAGGTGTCACCAAGTTCATTTTCAGCAAAACCGTCAATCGAAACTTCACAGGGGTAATCCAACAGAACATTATGCAGCACTCGTGCTATAGCCTGCAGATCTGAATAAGTATTTACGCTATCTGATATCACAATTACATCTCATTAAAAATGGCGCCACATGGGCGCCATAAACAATTAAACTTCCGATAAATTTAATATTTGCCCTTCACCGCTGCCAGCCGGGCGGCCATTGACGTTTGCCTTGATAATCAAGTTAGGTGAAGTGATTGAAGGTGAGGGTAGCGGTGCAATATGGCCGTCTCCATCGCCATACTTAGCCCGAAGGTTATCCATAGTATCGAAGTCCAAAGCTCGTAGCGGACAAGACTCGACACATACGGGCTTACGACCGTCGGCGATTCGCTCAAAGCAACCATCACACTTAGTCATCACCTTGCGATCGCGATCAATTTGCGGTGCATCGTACGGGCAAGCACGCGCACAGCTCTCACAACCGATACACAGCTCAGACGCCACGTGAACCAGACCATCTTCACGACGTTTATGCATAGCACCGGTAGGACAAGCTTTAACACATACTGGCTCGGAGCAGTGGTTACAGCCAATAGACATATAATAAGCAAATACATTTTGCTCAAAACAGCCATTGTTACCCTTAGTCCATTCTCCGCCACCGTACTCATACACGCGGCGCCAGGTTACGCCCTCGAGTGCAGGTAAGGTATTACCCTCTGGGTTACTATTATTACGAATTTCGTTACTTTGGCGGTCTTTGCAAGACACGTGACATGCCTTACAGCCAGTACACTTAGTGCTGTCTACATAAAAACCATATTGAGTTGGTTGAGTCATAATTAACGAGTCTCTTAAATCTTTCTAATTGCAACACGGTTAGTGTGCTGTGGATTGCCTTTAGCAACAGGGCTTGGCTGATAGCGGGTTAGCGTATTGATCGCACCGCCTTCATCTATGATGTGACCCGTGCTACCAACCGTATTACCAGGCTTAAACCAAGCACCTTGACCTAGCGCGAACACACCAGGTGCGACACGTGGAGTGATGCGAACCTTAACGGCAATCGAACCACGCTCGTTATACATCTCAATCTTGTCGCCAGCGCTTAAACCGTTCTCTGCTGCATCCATCGGGTTCACCCAAACCGCATCTTCAACCGCTTCACGTAACCAAGGCACGTTGTGGTAGCTAGAGTGGGTGCGGCCCTTAGTGTGGTAACCCGCTAACTGAATTGGGTAATCGATGTTAGTGTCTTCATCTTCATACCCATCCCAAGTCACCGTGTACTGAGGAATTGCTGTGATAGTGTCCCCCTTAACTTGGGTCGGGTTGTCGACACTATTTTCTTGATCCCAGTTAGCCGCCCGCCATGCGAGCTCGGCTGAGTAGATCTCAATCTTGCCACTTGGCGTCGACAGTGCTTTACCGCCCTTGATATAACCTTCCAAGGCAACATGCTTGTCGTTCATGTTTTTACGGAAGAAACCGACCTTTTGCGCGTCTTTATAAGTCGCCGGGAAGGCTGGCACGACGCCAAGGTTTTTACTGCTGTCTTTGGTCTTCTGATATAACTCTTCGAGCCATTGCTCTTCAGTTTTACCTTCGGTGAATTCAGCCTCACAACCCATGTACTTAGCGATGAGCGCTGCCGCTTCATACATAGACTTACAGTCCCACATAGGCTCAATCGCCGACTTCATCGCTGTGATGTAACCCAGCGCACCTGAGGCGTAGCTGTCGTTAACTAGGTCATTTGACTCTAACCAGCTGGTATCGGGCAGAATGATATCGGCAAACTTAGCCCCAGGAGTCATCCAACAATCACAGCTGACAATCAGCTCAACACCCGTTTCATCTTCTAAAATCTTAGCGGTGTTGTTGATCTCGGCGTGCTGGTTCAGCAGCGAGCTGTCTGAGGCTGAGATAATGACCTTGATATTGGTGCCAAGTGGCGTATCCAGGCCGTCAGTTCCGCGAACGCCGTGGCTGCGCGCAGTCATGGTTTCGCCGTTATGAATCGCTTCAGACCAGGTAAAGAATGAGATACTCTCTTTAACCGGGTTGCTACCCGTTGGAATACCGGCACGGTACATACCACTCATGTATGGCAGCTCACCGTTCGATGCGCCTAAGGTGCCCAACTTACCCGTTAATACAGACAGCATGTACAGAGCGCGCATGCTTTGCTCACCATTGGCCTGACGGTTAACACCGGCGCCCACGACTATGTATGGCGCCTTAGCGTTTTGTAGATCGGTGGCAATTTGCTCAAGCTGCGCAGCCGGAATACCAGTGATTTTTTCGGCCCACTCGGGCGTCTTCAACGGCTGTTCGGCGTAAATACCTTGGCTTAAGATATAATCACGGTAGTTTTCTTCAGGCTTCATCACCTTCGCGTATTCTTGCTTGGTGGCATCACCACTCGTAGCAAAAAGTTCTTGTTGCGCAGTGATAGAAGCAGCGTCGAAACCGACGGCATATTGGTTAATAAAGCTGAGTGAGTTCTGATCGACCCAACCCGAGCTAATCATTTGATAAGCAATGGCTTCAGCAAAAGCTGCGTCGGTACCCGGACGGATGGGCAACCACTTAGACTCCTTACCTAACATAGAGTCGGTGTAGCGAGGGTCAATCATCACCACTTTCAGACCGTTACTTTTTTGCAGCGCTTTTAAGTAGTCATAGCCTTCGCCACTGCCGCTTTGGCGGACCTCGCTTGGGTTATAAGCCACACCTAACAGAAGGTCACTGTTTGCCAGAGTCACCGTCGATGAACCTGAAGTACTACCGGTACCGAAGGTATGCTTAGCCGCTTCCATCTGCTGCGCCCAGGAGTAGTTACCATAGGCATTCAGGCAGCCACCGCTTAAGTTAAATAAACGGTTAAAACAGGCATTAGAAGCGAAGCCATAGTAAGCCCCCGAGCCATAGCTACGGAAGATGGCTTTATTGCCATGCTCAGCAATCACCGACGTTAGCTTAGTGCCTATGGTTTTTGCCGCTTCATCCCAGCTGATAGGCACAAATTTACCTTCACCACGCTTACCAACACGCTTCATCGGTGTTTTTAAGCGATCGACGGCATAGGTGCGCTGGCGCAGTGAACGACCACGGGCACAGGCGCGCACTTGATAAATATCATCGCCATCGACCACATCGTGATCGGTTTCAACGCGAGTAATAACACCATCACGGCTAAACACTTTAACCGGGCAGTTAGAGCCACAGTTAACCAGACAGGCTGACCAGGTAATTTGCTCGTCGCCTACTGGTGGCTTTGGCGGCACAACATTGGCATCGTCTGAACTGGTTTTACAACCCGTTACGCTTGCTGCACAGCCCATGGCTGCACTCATTTTTAAGAAACTTCTACGTTCCATTAATATTTCCTCTTGCGATTTTCCGCACTGCGCCTTAGCGCAACAAATAGCTAAACGACAACATCACTTGGTGTGCGTTATAGTCATGGTTAAGCTCACCTAACGTGGTTAGCCCCGGCACAGCATTCGTCGCGACTTGAGCCGCATCTGTGTCGTAATATCGTTCGTATTGATAACTCAGCTTCAATGCCATCTGTTTGCTCAAGGCATAATCGGCATACATGCGCACGCTGTGGTTATAAGAAAAGTAATCACCATATGGCTGGCTACTATTGGCCGTGACTAGGGTGCCCCCGACCGAGGTGTCACTGATTGAATTACTAAACAAGTAATCACCACCTAAGGTGAGCTTGTCCTGCATCAAGCCGCCATAGCTAAAACCGGCACCGATATTGATAAACTCATCTTCTATATCGGCGTTCCAGTCCGGGCTCGAAAAGCTCTGACTACCAGCTTGTTCCGAGTTGATCCACTGCTGACCGGCAAAACCGTAAGCCGACAGATGCTTGCTAAACTGCAGACTCAGATTGACGTCATAGCCAAAGTCTTCCGATTCAGTCAGACCGATCTCGGTAGCGTCATAATCGTCTTTAGCGTAACGCCCTGTAACCTCGATGCTCACCCAGGATAAAGGTGAGTGATTAATCTTAAGCTCAACGGCATTACGCTTTCGGTCTGCAAGATAGTACTTGCGCATCAAGGCGTTCTCTTCGGATGAGGTGATCTGGTTAACTTCATAATCCGAGCCACCGCGATTACCATGGCTGGCTTTCAGGTTGATGTTAAACTGGTCGAAGGCGCTGACATTAAATTTGGCCCACAGGCTATCTTCATTGGTCTGTTCACGCTCGCTATAGCTACGCTCGACCTCTTTTCTGTCATAACCCGCTTGTAGACGGTAACCACTGGCTAAACGATAGCTGGCATTGATCTTATAGGTGTTGCGTTCGATGTCCTGAGGCACATTTTGTTTAAACGCGCCGCTTAAGCCGTTGTAACTGTACTGAGTAAACTCCCACACTGAGCTCTTGTTATCGCGTTTGCTGTAATCGACGCGAGCGCCTAATCGCAAGCGATTGCTCAACATAGAGGTCACCGTAAAACGACCATCCAAGGTATCAATCTGCCCATCCCAACTTTGCAGTGGATTACCACTCACCTGGATAAGCGCATCATCCTGGATCATCCGTCCTGTCACCAAACGACCACTCATCACAGTGCGATTAAGCTGATACTGGCCTGAGAGTGAAACCTGATGAGCCTGATTATCCGGGGTTGTCGAATAGACATCATTCATATGAGGCAGACTGAGATCTGTGATGTTATTGCTGTAATAACTACCGAAATAGCTCAACTCAGTTAACCAGTTATCACCGGCTAACGATGCTCCTGCATCGAGCTGCTTAGTGGTGGCATCGACAGGCAAACCAAAATTGACCGGACTCGGGGCTACCAAGCTGCTCGATTGATGACCCGTTTTATCTTCCTGACTATAGCGGATGAAGGTGTTATAAATTCCCTCTCCATAATTGAAGCCTATCGTCGACTTCTCGCGCTTTAGCGCTAGATCAAATTCATTGGTATAGGCGCTGGGTGTTAACATCCCATCGTTATGCCAAAGCTGACTCTGTGCATCGCCCGCCTGATAACTCTTAAGCGATTGATAATCCAACTCCAGTTCATAGAGACCTGATTTACCCACCTTGATATTGACAAAGCCATTGTCCATGCCTAACTGATGCGCTTGCATTTGAGCCTGATACCCGGTCTCATTTTGGTAGCGAATGTCACCACTTACCGCAGCGATGGCACCATCTTCAGCGGTTCCCAGAGCATTGCCGGCATGGATATCGTCTACTGAGTTATAACCCGCAGAGACCGTGACTTCACCGCGGTAGCCATTGGTTGAGACGCAGCGTTTGCACTGGTACTTATCCATATTGATCGAGTCAATATTGGCGTTACCAACACCGAAGTTTGTGGCCATCGCCGAGCTTGAGACGGCCAAGAGCGACACAGTGATGATATTGAGTTTAAATCTCATAATATTGCTCCCTATTAGCGCTGCAGCAAGCTGCCTGACGGATGGTTAGAACCATGGATCTTGCTGTGACAATTCAAGCAACTCTTACCACCACCGAAGGCATCCATTCCTGGTTCCTGCACAACTCGACTGGCATGACCATCGGGGCATGACACTGTTGACAGAGTTGAGGCGCACGACTCTTCAGCATGCCTTCATTAACGCTGCCATGAGGGTTGTGACAGGTGACACAGTTCTCGGTAACCGGTGCGTGCTCCCACAACACAGGGCCACGCTTTTCACTGTGACATGAATAGCAGGTGTCATTAATCGTCGGTTTATTCAGGGCGCTTTCACTCATAGAACCATGAGGTGAATGGCAATCGATACAGGTCATCTGGTCCCATTTCATCGGGTGAGATGAGCGCTTATTCATATCGGCTTTCTCTTTGGTATGGCACGAAGTGCAAGTGTCATTAACACTGAGCTTATCTAAAGCAGGGTCTTTGGCGCTGTGCAGAGTATGGCAGTCGGAACATGCCACTTCTTCGAGGTTATGGGTACTGCTGTGCCAGGCCATCTGTTTAGGATCGTTATGGCACCCCTGACAAACACTGTTTTGAGCAGAGGCCGACAGTTTACTGTCTTTACCGAAGGCGATCATCGGCTCCTTGCCACCTTTGTTATGCTTTCCTTGAGGACCATGACAGGCTTCACATTGTAAGCCAGCCATTGGTGACTGCTTATTGTTCATCATGCCGTGGGTACCATCGAAAATCGCCATTACGGCTTCATTTTTTCGGTGACACATCAAGCAGGAATCGGCGCCTTTCGATGAATATTCACCAGCCGAGAATTTTTCTGCTAATTTGTGCTCAAGTTGTTCACTAGGGAGATGATTCCAGGGGTGGCATTTGCACTAAGAGATAAGCACATAAGTGTGACTATCCCAATTAATACCTTATTCAAGAGATGAGAGATCATTAATCGAACCTTACATAATTAACACAATGATTAACTCACCATTTGAACAGGAGTTAACCAGTTAAGATTGTCAATATTCTAAGGTAAACAAGTACTAATTCTTGATTGTTAAACAGGTCAGAAACAAATTTGAGATAGGCTCAATGAATAAACGAAAAATGTGAACTCGAACAAGATTCAATTAATAATGAATCTTATTCACCACATAGTACAATTATACGTAAACCAATGAATATTAAGGTTATGAATAAAATTCAAACGAGACAGTACCTAGCTAATGTTAATACTTGAGGTTCAAGATGTTAAACCTAAATTACCACTTAAGGGATACCAAATGATGAAGTTCAAATTTTTAATAATTAGTTATAAATTAAGATTTTTATAACTATACATGTGATTAGGCACCCGAGGTCTTAATAGCTTCATCAACTATGATAATAAGCACACCAGCAGGAAAACTTATTTTGACCTAGCTCTAAACCCCAAGAGTTTAGAGCTAATTAAATACATAATCTCAACATCTCTGACGTAGAAAAAATTGAGAGGGTAATGCACCTGTTAAGCTGTTATCAGGGCTAATTATTTTCCTTTAAAGTGAATAGGGGTACACTATGGGTACTAAATTCCAGGTAATTATCCATGCAGATCGAAAAGACAGCTGAACTGAACTTGTTATGGGGCACTCTTATACTTGAGGAGCTTGCGCGCCTTGGCGTGCAACATGTGTGCATGGCGCCGGGCTCACGCTCGACGCCGTTAACCTTGGCCGCCGCTAAACAGACAAAGTTGAAACAACATCTGCATTTTGACGAGCGCGGCCTGGGATTTTTGGCTTTAGGTTTAGCGAAAGCGAGTCTAGCCCCCGTCGCTATCATCACCACATCGGGCACGGCTGTTGCTAACCTTTACCCTGCGATAATTGAAGCCTGGTTGACCCATGTCCCTCTCATTGTTCTGTCCGGGGATAGGCCACCGGAACTCATCGACTGCGGCGCCAACCAAGCCATAGTACAGCTGGCTATTTTTTCTCAATACGCTAAACAGGTAAACCTACCCACACCGGGTCTCGCTATTCGCCCCGAATCCCTGCTGGCAACATTAGATGAAGCCATTAGTAATCAGACTCAACCTGTACACATCAACTGCATGTATCGAGAACCCTTGTACCCTTCCACCATGAGTGCCAACTTCACCGAATATCTGAGCACCTTAGGCACCTGGCAACATACCAGTCAGCCCTATGTTCAATATGGCAAGGCAAAACTGCAGAGCATACCAAGCCAGGACTCACTGGCACGCTTCGTTCATGGCAAGGGAGTGATCATTGCCGGAACCTTGTCTCCCAAAGAGTCCCCGGAAGCCTTGATCTTGTTATCACAAAAGCTCGGCTGGCCGTTACTCACTGATGCTCAATCTCAACTCAGACAACACCCAGGTGTTATTGGCAATATAGATCAACTCCTACATCAGCCCAAGGCCAGAGCACTCCTGCAACAGGCCGAGCGAGTCTTAGTCTTCGGTGGTCGTCTTATATCGAAGCGATTAATCAGTTATCTTGCCGAGCAAAAATGGAAGAGTTACTGGCAAGTGCTGCCGACACAAATAAGGCTAGATCCCAGCCATAGCGCAAAACAGGTTTGGCTGTGTGATCTGCAAACATTTGCCTCACTAGCCTGGCCCAGATCTTCACAGGTCAATTGGGCTCTGCAGCTGACTCAAGTCAATGACTACCTGGAAACCCTGTTCCAACACCAGATAGACAATGGTGAATTCGGCGAGGCCATGGTGGTTCGTACCATCGCCAGGTCGCAGAAACCATCACAGCAACTATTTATTGGCAACAGCTTACCCGTGCGCCTCTATGATATGTTTGCCCCTATGACCCCTGAGTACGGCTCTACTTACACTAACCGCGGTGCATCGGGCATAGATGGGCTATTAGCGACGGCTTGTGGTATTGCCAAGCATAGCAAGACACCAACCACCTTAGTCATTGGGGATATATCCCAGCTACACGATCTAAACTCCCTTGCCATAGCACGCACCATGAAAGCACCTTTTGTCGTGGTGATCTTAAACAACGATGGCGGCAACATCTTTAACTTATTACCCGTCCCTGACGAGAAGTTAAGAAACGATTATTACCGCCTCTCCCACGGGTTGGAGTTTGGTTATGCTGCCGCCATGTTTGGCATCGCCTACAACCAGGTGGATGATATAGAGGGCTTCAATGCAGCCTATCAGGATGCCATTGAATTCGATGGTCCCTCTGTTATCGAAGTGACCGTGGAACAAGAGCAGGCCAGCGAACAGATAACTACAATCGCTTCCTGGGTAAAGCAGAGCTAATGTTAACCTTAACGTGCAATGGTGATAACGTTAAACCGGCTCTGGTCATGATCCATGGCTTCTTGGGAAATAGAGTCGATTGGACACCTCTGCTACCTGAGCTGAGCAAACATTTTTATTGCATCTGCATCGACTTACCAGGACACGGAGACAGCCCAGAACTATCACTCGACACACCCGGATTGTATCAGGTGGCCACAGCAGTTCATCAATCTATTTCGGCTCTGCACATAGACAAATACCATCTACTGGGCTACTCACTCGGCGGCCGTATCTCCTTGCATATCGCCCGGCTATACAGAGATCAGGTCCTTAGCTTACATATCGAGTCCGCTCACCCGGGACTCAACAGCAGCGATAGAGAGGCCAGACTCACAAACGATAAAATGTGGAACTCCAGACTCGCCAGCCTGAATTTGAATGAGTTCCTTAATGCCTGGTACCAGCAGGGGGTGTTTTCCGAGCTGTCTGTGGTAGCACGACAAGCCTTGGTCAAAAAGCGCAGCAATAATAGTGCTCAGGCGCTGCAGTCGATCTACCTAGCGACATCACTCGCCGCTCAGGAAGATCTAACTCAGTTACCCAATCAGATTTCGGCTCCCTGCCATTACTACGTCGGCAAGGATGACAGTAAGTTTTTGGCCCTGGCACTGCACTGGCAAAGTCAGTCAAGGTTAACCGTGCATCAATTCGAGCGAGCCGGACACAATGTTCACTTGGCTGCTGCGGATAAATTTTGTCAGCAATTGATATTACAACTCATAGAGACCCCTCAATGATCATCTCCTCTGCTCAACTATATTCTTACCAAATCCCCCTGGATAAACTGCTTCCTGTCGGGAAACAACGTATCGAACTGCGCAGCGGACTGGTTCTCAGACTCCAAGTGAATGAGAACTCAGAAGCCGAGGGAACATCTGGAGTACGCACCGAATTGGTTGAGATAAGCCCTTTGTCGGGTCTGGATATCGATAGCCGTCCCTTAATGGGTTTCAGCCAGGAAAGCTCGCAAGAGGTCAGCCAACTGCTGGAAGAACGTCTCGAGTCGCTCATAGGTAAACCAGTCATCCAGCTGTTAGACCTCGCCGAAGAGACTCAATACCCATCAGTCGCGTTCGGCTTGAGCCTGCTCTATTGCAAGCTTATCGGCCAGCTCGATGACACTGAGCAGTCACTTCTGGAGACTAGAGTCGTTCCGCTTATCTATCGCGGGCAAGATGAGTCCGTTAGCACTTTACACGACCGAGTACGCGCCCTACCTAGGGACACGCATTCGGTTAAGATAAAAGTCGCCCAGACCTCACTGGAAGAGGAGATTCAATTAGTGCATCAGGTACTCGCCATAAGACCCGATCTAAAACTTAGACTCGATGCCAACCGAGGCTTCAGCTTAGAGCAGGCCATCGAGTTTGCCGCTTGTCTGCCTATCGACGCCGTCGAGTACATAGAAGAGCCTTGCATCGATCATAATGACAACCCAAACTTCTATCGAGCCGTCGCTATGCCCTGGGCATTAGATGAAACCCTTAACGATCCTAAATTCAAGTTTGTGATGCAAGCGGGCCTCACGGCCTTAGTCATCAAGCCTATGCTCATCGGCACCTTAGAGAAGATACAAAATTTACAACATGAAGCCGACCAGTATGGCGTGCGCACCATATTAAGCTCCAGTCTGGAGGCCAGCCTAGGTATTGAAGCTTTAGCGAGATTAAACCAGATAATGTCGCCGGATGAGATCCCCGGGCTAGATACCTTAGGTGCATTTAGCGCCGATCTGATCTTCGACTCGGGCAAGGCTAAATGCCTGAGCTGTGATGAACTCACCTTGATCAAATCAGTCTAGGAAAGGAGGTCCCTTGCAACGAGTCCCTGTTATCTCTCCCCTACATCAGACGGCGAAAACTCATCCACATTCGATAGCGATAAGCTGGCGCAGCAAGGGAGTCAACACGGCGCTCAGCTATTCAGATCTGAGCCTGAGGGTCATGGTCCTGGGAGAGCAACTGCTATCCTCAGGCTTAACAAGAGGAGACCGGCTCGCCTGCATTGACCGTAATTCCCCCGAATTAGTCATGCTCTATTGGGCCTGTATCGACCAAGGGATACTCTTCTGTCCACTCTCACCACGGTTTCCCCCGGCACAGATAACCGAGCTAGTCGAGAGGTTCGCATTGAGCCATATCTGGGCGGGAGAGCAGCACCGTGACTCGCTGACTCAGGCCTTAAGCCATAAAGCCATCTCCCTAAACTTTAGCCTGACAAGCCAATTCCATCCGATCCCATCTCAACCGGTCAGGGTCGATACCAAGCTAGCTGCCAACATCATTCTCACATCTGGCAGCAGTGGTACACCTAAGGCCGCGTTGCACAGTCTCAATAACCATATTGCAAACGCAGAGGGTTCCCGCAGCTTCATCCCTCTCGAGCCCGTCGATAGCTGGCTACTCACCTTGCCAGTGTTTCATATTGGTGGTCTGGCAATCATCAACCGCTGCGCCTTAGCCGGCGCGGCGGTCGTATTGCAAGATAGAGACTCCAGACTAGCGGAGCAATTAACCAGAGATAAGATCACTCACCTTTCATTGGTGGCGACTCAGCTGGTTAGGCTGTTGAATCAAGATGCCAGCAGCCTTCAACAAGTGAAGGTGCTGCTGCTCGGCGGCGGGGCAATATCTCCAGCTCTCTTAGCCCAATTGGAAACGCTAAAAATACGCAGCTTCACCAGTTATGGTATGACAGAGATGGGCTCGCAGATCACCACAGGTATTGCCAATGAAGACGGCAGTTGTGGCCGTCTATTACCGGGCCGAGAGCTTAAGATCCAAGACAACAAGATCTATGTCCGGGGCGAAACACTCTTCCTGGGCTATCTCAAGCCTCAATCTCTTACCCATTCTCTTACAGAAAGTGAGAAACAGATAACATTGACAGTGGACCCAGATGGCTGGTTCTTTACCAAGGACAGGGGCTATTGGAACGAGGACGGAAATCTGTGCATCTTAGGTCGCTGCGACAACATGTTTATCTGTGGTGGTGAGAATATCCAACCCGAAGAGATAGAGACGATACTCAAGCAACACCCAGAGATTGAAGAGGCTATCGTATTTCCCCTGTTTGATGACGAGTTTGGCAACTTGCCCGCAGCGATAATCAAGGGAGATATCCCACAGCAAAGTGAACTAGATGCCTTAGTCTGCAGCCAAGCCGCACGCTTTAAACGCCCTCGAAATTACTATCCTTGGCCTGAGGTAGAGCAGACCAGTTTAAAGGTATCGCGCAAGCAGATAATTGAGGCGGTTTTAGGAGCTAAAATCTAAGATGCTTCTAACAGCTAAGATGACGGCCTGTGGCCTATCGCTTCGCGGACGGCTGTGCCTCTCAGCCCTTTCCTGTAGGAGGGTCTTCATCATGATGTGTTCTCTCCCGGCTAAAGCCGGTCCTACAACGAACACAAGCGGCCCGATCCCTACAGCTCAGCCCTATCTGACCGCCATGAATGGCGGAAATGCCGGTTATGCAGGGAGCAATAACTGGCGCAGTCCCACCAGCGAAGCGTCATCTAAGCTCCACCAGCGCAGCGTCATCTCAGCTCCACCAGCGCAGCGTCATCTCAGCACCACCAGCGTAGCGTCATCTCAGCACCACCAGCGAAGCGTCATCTCAGCACCACCAGCGTAGCGTCATCTCAGCACCACCAGCGTAGCGTCATCTCAGCACCACCAGCGAAGCGTCATCTCAGCACCACCAGCGAAGCGTCATCTCAGCACCACCAGCGAAGCGTCATCTCGGCTATGGGCTATCGGCATAAATGTTCCAGACATAAAAAAACCTGCCGCGGCAGGTTTTCGTTGACTCTATTTAGGCTAGCAAGCTTTACACTTCCATTCGGCCCTTGAGCTTGTTCATGGCATTCTTCTCAAGTTGCCTGATACGTTCGGCAGAAACCTGATAAGTTGCGGCTAGCTCTTGCAACGTCGTCTTATCTTCATTCAACCAACGAGCCTGAAGAATATGTTGGCTACGCTCATCGAGGGTCTTGATGGCAGCCAGAAGGCGAGTTTGATTGCTGGCCTCTAAGTTATCAGTTTCGACTTGGCTCGCAAGATCTGAAGAGTGATCTTCAAGATACAGGGCAGGAGCATAGTCCTGAATGTCATCGTCGCTATCGCTGGCAAGGTCGAACGCAGGGTCTTGAGCGGCCATGCGTGACTCCATTTCGGTCACATCGGCCTTAGATACACCCAGGTTCTCGGCAACCATACCAACTTCTGCATCGCTAAACCAACCAAGACGCTTCTTCGCCTTACGAAGGTTAAAGAACAGCTTGCGCTGTGCCTTAGTGGTAGCAACTTTCACTATGCGCCAGTTTTTAAGCACATACTCATGAATTTCGGCTTTAATCCAATGAACGGCAAAAGAGACCAAGCGAACCCCAACATTAGGATCGAAACGCTTAACCGCCTTCATCAGACCAATATTGCCTTCCTGAATAAGATCAGCCTGAGGCAAGCCGTAACCGGCATAACCCTTAGCAACATGAACAACAAAACGAAGATGCGACATAATCAGCTGCTTCGCTGCCTGTATATCACCAGTTTCCTGTAAACGCTTAGCCAACTCGTATTCCTGCTCGGCTTCCAACATAGAAATGTTGTGTGCCGAATGGACATAAGCTTCCAGGCTACCGCTTCCATGAGGAACCACAAGTGCCATTAATTGCGTTTGATCAGTCATTCACGCTCCTATTCTTTCTCAACTTACTCGTCTAACAAATACTGCTAACAATACATTCATCGATATACAAGACAGAGTGTAGCACCGACTTATTTCAACAAGATGAAAGTATTTGTTGCGGTTTGCCCTCTGTTAAATACCGAGGTAAAAGGGCAGGGTGAAGAACTATCGGTGATCTGACAACTTATGTCAACACACCTAAGATGAAATAATTGCGACTAACTTATCTCTTTTTCCGGCTTTTTCCGAATTACTTTTTCAAACTAGCTTCAAAGTGAGTCTTCAGAATTTTTAAGGACCACTTTAAAAGAAGTTTTACTTCTCGATAGTGTCGCCTCTAGTGAATAGACAAGGCAAGTGAAGATTAGTTCATAAAGCTTCATTGTTCTTATAGGAAGCTATAATGCTGGAAGGTTACAAACCCTCCAGCATTATTTATGAAGGCTCGATCGCCCTCAGATGATGACGAACGGAGAGATATGACCCCAACCAACCTAAGAAAGAGGCAAGCCCCACAAGCTGGCCAAGCTCCGCCAGAGACAGAGATTGCATCTGCAGCTGGCTACCGTATAAGCCCAATAATTCAGCCAATGCACTGTCGAGATACCAGACCAGAAGATTGATGATAATCCAAGCTAAGATGCCACCTATGATGCCGTACCAGATCCCCGTATACAGGAAGGGTCTCTGAATAAAGGCCTCCGTCGCGCCTACTAGCTTCATGACTTCAATCTCGGTACGACGATTCATGATGGCTAAACGTATGGTATTACCTATCACGAGTACAACGGCTAACACTAATAAGGCGGCAATGGCTAACACAGTACGCTCGAGTAACTTCACCACGGCCTGTAGTCTTTCCAGCCACTCAATATCGAGTCGGCCAAAGCTCACTTCGGGCTCCAGTTCTAACTTCTTGAGCAACTCACGTGCGCCGGTAGGGCTCGAGTATCTGAGACTCGGCGTCACTGTTACTACTGCCGGCAGTGGGTTAGTATCTAAATAAGAAAGGGCTTCACCGAATCCTGACAGAGACTGGAACTCTTCGAGTGCCTGTTCACGATTGATATAATTCACTTCGCTGACTTCAGGGTAAACCTTAATCCGGGTAATTAAGCTTTGAATTGTTCTCTCGCTACGAGCATCGTCGACAAATAGCGATATCTCGGCGGCGCTGTTCCAGGATTGAGTTATCGTCTCGGCATTTTTAACTAAGACTTGTAGTGCGGCCGGCAGGCTTAGACTCACCCCCAACACAGCCATAGTCATGATAGAGGAGACAGGATTACGCCAGAGCTCGCCCATACTTCCCATGGCATGTTGTATATGGCGAATGAAGAACATCACAATACGACCTGAGATGGGTAACTTGCTTCTGGTTAGCTGAGGCTTCTTGCTCATGTCATTCCCTGTGTGCCATTAGACATCATATTGATTTAAAAGGTAAATTGGCTTGCCGGAGCAGAAGTAAGCTCCTCCCCTCCTAACACTCGCCCCTGCTTTAGGGTCAAGGTGCGATATTTCATTCTAGCGATAAGTCCTAAGTCGTGTGTAGCTATCAGTACCGTAGTGCCTGAGTCATTAAATGTCTCGAATAAGCGCAAAATATCCATAGATAATTTAGGATCTAAGTTCCCCGTTGGCTCATCGGCCAACAGCAGAGGTGGCTTATTTACAATCGCCCGGGCGATACCCACACGTTGTTGCTCGCCACCAGAGAGCATGATGGGGTGGTGGCGCTCTTTGCCATAGAGTCCAACCATATCCAGCGCCGCTAACACGCGCTTTTTTATCTCGCCATGGGAAAAGCCTTCGATCACTAGTGGCAGGGCGACATTATCGAAAACACTCTTCTCCATCAACAAGTGATGGTTCTGAAAAATCATGCCGATATCTCGTCGAAGAAACGGCACATCTTTTCGAGACAAGTTGGCAAGATTGTGTCCATTAATGGACACCCGGCCAGCATTAGCACGCTCAATCACAGTAATTAACTTAAGCAAGGTACTCTTACCGGCACCCGAATGACCGGTTAAGAATGCCATCTCACCTCGTTTAAGATGAAAGTTAACATCAGTTAAGGCTTTCTGCCCACCCGGATAAACTTTACTTACCTGCTCAAATTGAATCATCTGTTCTCATTTCCCTCTGAAAAGAGTCCTGGCCTAGGCGCTAAATAAATTACTTTTGTTCTTCGTTGTCTTGGGTAAAAAGCGCATCGATAAAGTCTTTTGCATCGAAGGTGCGTAGATCATCTATCTGCTCACCGACACCGATATGACGTATAGGGATACCGAACTTATCGGCAATGGCAAAGATCACTCCGCCTTTCGCCGTGCCATCCAGCTTACTGATCGTAATACCCGTCACACCAACGGCTTTCTTGAACAGATCAGCCTGACTAATTGCATTTTGCCCTGTGCCCGCATCTAAGGTCAACATCACCTCATGGGGAGCATTCTCATCCAACTTTTTCATCACCCGAACGATTTTCTTTAGCTCGTCCATCAGATGCGCTTTATTCTGTAAACGGCCTGCAGTATCGGCTATCAAGACATCGATATTTCGGGCGCGTGCCGCCTGAAGTGCATCGAACAGCACAGAAGCACTGTCGGCTCCAGTATGCTGCGCCACAACCGGAATATCATTCCTCTGTCCCCAGACCTGTAACTGCTCGACGGCCGCTGCACGGAAAGTATCACCCGCTGCTAACATAACCGATTTACCCTCGGCCTGGTATTGTTTGGCAAGCTTACCTATGGTCGTTGTCTTACCGACACCATTGACACCCACCATCAAGATCACGAAGGGACCATCGGCATTATCCGGAACCAAAGGAATAGATACAGGCTCTAAGGTCTTCTGCATCTCTTCTCGCAGTAGTTCATATAGGGCCTCACCATCTTTAAGCTGCTTACGGCTCGCTTGCTCGGTTAAACTCTCGATCAGGCGAGTGGTCGTCTCGACACCTACATCGGCGATAAGTAATTGTTCTTCGAGCTCTTCGAAAAGATCATCATCGATCTTCTTGCCCTTGAACAGCCCTATAAAACCACTACCAATATTCTCACTGGTACGCTTCAAGCCACGCTTCAACCGGGCAAAGAACCCCTCTTTAACCGGCTTTGCCTGTGGTTCAGGCTGCTTTTCCGCCTCTTGTGTCACCGAAGCATCTTCAAGATCTGCAGCTTCTTGTGCTGCAAGAGCTTCTGCTTCTTTTAAAGCAAGAGCCTCAGCTTCCTGTCTCGCTTGCGCTTCTATCTCAGCTTGAGCCTGTGCAGCAAGACGTTCTTGTTCTACCGCTTCTCTCTCTGCAAGCGCGGCGGCCTCTTTCTCTGCTAGAGCTTCTGCTTCTCTTAAAACTAGAGCCTCAGCCTCTTTTAAAGCAAGAGCTTCAGCAGCAAGACGCTCTTGTTCAACTGCTTCTCTCTCTGCAAGCGCTGCCGCCTCTTTCTCTGCTAGAGCTTCTGCTTCTCTTAAAACTAGAGCCTCAGCTTCCTGTCTCGCTTTCACGGCAAGAGCCTCCGCAGCAAGACGAGCCTGTTCAGCCGCTTCTATCTCAGCTTGAGCTTGTGCAGCAAGACGTTCTTGTTCAGCAGCTTCTCTCTCTGCAAGCGCTGCGGCCTCACCCTCTGTCAGAGCTTCAGCTTCTCTTAAAACTAGAGCTTCTTTTAAAACAAGAGCCTCGGCTTCTTTTGTCGCCAGCTCTGCAGCGTTATCCGCAACCTCTACCTCTGGAGCCTCAACTTCATCTTTTGACTTATCTTTGCGAAACCAGGAGAAAAAACCTTTCTTTGCCATGTGTAATACCAATGCTCAACTAACGGACTTAACTTTTAAACTGGATGAACTACTGATTCTGTTGCTATAAAAGCTCAATGAAACCATCCAATCATGTATTTGTTTATCTACTTTTATCTGATGTTATCTGCTACTTATCCATTGCTCGCCAGTAAATAATCATTCAAACAATTATTTTTGCGATGCAATACAAGTAAACTAATTTTGGGCCACATTATAACCACAAGAAAGGGGTAAATATGCAGAGAAACAAGCCTTTTCCAGCAATAACCTCAGGTTTTCACCATTTCCACTAGCTTTGGGGTAAAATAATCGACTTTCATTGGGCGAAATAGTCTATCACTTTCTCCCTTAAGACCAAAAATCAGCTAAACAGATGGGTAAAGAGATGGCAAAAAATAGACCTTCCAGTGGCCAAGTTAGAATCATCGCGGGCCAGTGGCGCTCGAGACGTCTACCTATTCACGATCTCGAAGGCTTAAGGCCCACAACCGATAGAGTCAGAGAGACACTGTTCAACTGGCTTGCTGGTGACCTCAGCGGCGCTCGAATATTGGATTGCTTCGGCGGTAGTGGCGCACTCTGTTTCGAGTCTCTCTCCCGCTACGCAAGCTATGCCAAGATTTTTGAGCTCCAAGCCAGTGCGGCAGAGCAACTCAAACTGAACCTAAAAACCCTCAAGTGTGACTCATCGATGGCCGATGTCATCAAAGGCGATACCCTTAAGTTATTAACGGTTGAGCCCTTGGAAGGCTTCGATATCGTCTATATTGACCCCCCATTTAGAAAAGATCTCGCTGAAAAAAGTATTCAATTAATCGCTGAACATAATTGGCTCAAAGAAAATGCTCAGATCTATGTGGAGACTGAAAGCGAGCTGGACCAACTAAGCGTACCGTCTGACTGGGTGCAGTTAAAAGAGAAGAAGGCGGGTCAAGTCATCTACCGTCTGTATCAATATCAGCCTTAAAGGCTCTTAGCTACGAGCTACGAGCTACGAGCTACGAGCTACGAGCTACGAGCTACGAGCTACGCAGATTAGCGCCGCTATTTGAAACTAAAAAAGCATTTTAAGAGAAAAAATGAAGTTTAATAACGTTTTTATAATGACGGGTAAGGCTATCACCCTGCTTGCCTGGTTGATGATGACCTACAATCTAGTTCAGCCCTTCGAAGGTAACACCACCGTTATCCTGAATATCTTATTTGCCGTGACCCTTTTTATGCACAGCTTTCAAGTCGTCATCTTACATACTCGATTCAAATCTCGGCTTACTCTGCACAAAAGTGATTACCTAAACGTGTTCGCCTTCGGCATATTTAGCCTATTAAGTTATCGACGCAAGGTGATACACAATATAGAGAAGAGCAGTTAAATTAAGAGTGTAGGCTAAGTTCCTAGGCTCTAGAACCTAGGAAGGTTTTTAATCACCTTCTAAGTCGCCCTTCTTCCTTGGATTAGCAAAGCAATAAAATAGAGTCCGCCAACGATCGCGACTAAAGTGCCAGCCGCTATCTGGGATGGGTATACCAAATTTTGGCCTAACCAGTCTGAAAACACCATCAAGCTGGCACCGAGCAAAGCAGCAGTCGGGATCTGTAACTCAGCCTTCTTCGCGCCTAAAATCACCGCCATGTGAGGTGCAAGCAGGCCGACGAAAGCCACCGGCCCCATGGTAGCTGTGACTATGGCGCACAGGAGTGCCACACAAGAGAGTAACGAGATAAAGGCTCCAGGTACGTTTAGGCCTCTGGCCTTGGCAAACTCTCGCCCCGCCGAGATCAGCGTCAACCAGCGCGACGTTAACAAAGCAAAGCAAATTAATAGCGCCACGGCAGCGGTGAGCACCAGTGCCGATACGGGGGTGACTCTATAAGTTGAGCCAGCGAGCCAACTTAAGATGGTATAAGAGGTCTCATCGCCTCGTGCAAGAGCGAACTGCACCATGGCCTCGATAAGCGCGGTCAAAGCTATGCCAGTTAACACCAGCATGGAGGGCGCGTATTGATGTCGTTTCCCCAAAATCAGCAGCAGACCCAAGACAGACATGCTTCCGATAAACGCAATGGCCGGAGTACCGTCGAAGATATTCAATCCCAGGAAGATAGTCCCACCCACTAAGGCCAATGTTGCCCCGGCCGAGATCCCCAATATGTCCGGGCTCGCTAACGGGTTGTAGATCAATCTCTGTAGCAAGACGCCCGCAACCGCAAGGCCTGCACCCGATGCTATCGAGGTCAACAATCTCGGCCAACGTATTTGCCAACCGAAGGCATCAGGGAAAGAGAACAGCCAGACAATCTCCTGCTCCACGGTTGCCTTAGAGATAAACAGCGAGATGACAGCCAGAGCCAGTAAGCATAATGCCATCAAGGGCAGGGCCTTGGGGCTCATCTGATAACGACTCTTAGGTAAAGAAAGAGACAGTTGATCTTGCGCTCCCATCTTGCGCCGGGTGAACCAGATAAGTGCCGGCGCACCAATCAGAGCGGCGGCCGTCCCCGACGGCACCAGATCGAAGGTATAGGTACTCAGCAACATGGCCAGGGCATCGGTAGCCACCAGCACCAGAGCACCGAGCAACATGCTGAAAAATAATTCATCTTTCGGAGTTCTGGCCCCGAGTTGCCTGGCGATATTTGGCGCAAGCAGGCCGATAAAACTGATCACCCCTACGGCAGTGATAGATGAAGCCACCAGCCACAACCCCAAGGCAAAGAGCCCAAGAAAAGCAGGAACAATATTAAGGCCTCTTGCTGCTGCGCCAATTTGCCCCATACGCAGTAATGATAAAATCCGTGGTGCAAAGATAAAAATAAGCACAGCAACAGAGAGCTTTGGCGCTAGCCACTGAACTTGCAGCCAGCCATTTTGCGCCAGATCTCCGGCACCCCAGATAAACAAGTTTTTTGCGTATTGATCATTGAGCAAAATAATCGCCGTCGCTATGGCCCCGAGTAAGATATTTACCGCCATGCCAGCAAGTACCACAGGCAATCCTGACATGTTACGAATACCTGTGATCAAGATCACCAGACCCAAGGTCAAGATGGCGCCAATCATGGCAGCCAGTGAAGCGTATTCACCGACAAAGCCGGGAAACCATACATTGAGTACAACTAAGGCTAGCCAGGCTCCCGAAGCGGTACCTAAGGTAAGTGGAGAAACCAGGGGGTTTTGGGTTAACTGCTGCATCAAACTACCCACTAAGCCTAAAGTAGCTCCCACCATGATGGCCATCACAATACGGGGCAATTGAGACTCGACAAACATGATCTCATCGAAGCTGTTCGCCAATAGGTGACGCTGGGAAAAATCCACCAGCAGATGCCATTGGCTAGATAGTGATATTTGAGTATCGACCTGGGCGGACATGGCAGTCATGAGCAGTAAAAATAACAGAGTCGTGCTATAGCGGAAAAATTGATATTTGTGCATTACTGGTTTAACTCACCCTGTTGTTTTGATATTGAGACTCGGGTCAATTCCGGTTTAACGGGCGCAATCTCAAGCAAGCTATTGGTCAGCGCCTGAGCCATATATTCGATAGAGATGGCACCGCCGTAGTTCCAGGCCGACTCGACACAGTTCATTCTCTTAGCCCGAACGAAAGGCATTGCATGCCACATCACGCTAGCATCCAGCTGAGACTCTTGAGCAAAGGGGCGAAAATATAAGGCGATACCATCATCCACATGACGCAACTCTTTCAATCTTTTCTGTCTCGCGCCCCATTGAGTTCGGCCCTGAGCAATCGCGGGCTCGATACCCAGTAAAGAGAGAGCATATTGCGAGGTAGAGTTATCACCATATTGGTAGATGGAGGTCATGCTGGCAAAACGGAAAGTGGTCACTTTAGGTAAGCTGTCTGGATATGCCGCCTCTAATCTGGCCTTCATCTGTTCTATATTGGCGTACATCTTCGCTAATCTCAGAGCAGCGATATCCTCTCGCCCTAGCGCCTTAGCGATCTGTTTGAAATTGTCGATGGCGGCCTTGGCATTATCGTGATGTTCACTGTAGGTTTGGAAAAACAGCACTGGCGCTATCAGCTCAAGCTTAGGTAAGAGGTCGAGCTGAGGCGATGCTATAATGATCACATCGGGCTTCAAGGCAGCCAAACGCTGAAAGTTAGGCTCGACTCGGGTGCCGATATCCAGCACGGATTCGGGGACTTGCGGTTCCATTACCCACTCACGATATCCGGCAATATCCGGCATGGCGATAGGAGTGATACCCAGCTCCAGCACTTGCTCGGCCACATCCCAATTCAATACGGCGACACGACTTGGCACCTGAGCTAACATCTGCAGTCCTCGACTATCCTGGACCTGAACAGGCACTTGAATCTCTGCCTGACTCCCCCAAGACACCAATATTATTGCTGTAATCAACATCGTTCTGGCTAATATTGCGCTTAACTGAGCCGCTAGCATACGACCGCGACCTTATGATTTAGCTCCGGATGATCGATAAGCCTGACGGGGGTCGAGTAGAGAGCTGATAGCAGCTGCTCATCGAGCAAAACATCCACCTCCCCTTTAAAGGCTATCTTGCCCGCTTTAAGCGCCACTATCTGAGTCGCGAAGCGCAAAGCTAGGTTGAGATCGTGCAGGATGACGATCACGCCCTTGCCTGTATTCTTGTTTAACTCACTCAATAGCTCCATCAATTGATATTGGTGATGAATGTCTAGGGCCGAAGTTGGCTCATCCAGTATCAACAAATCAGCCTGTTGTGCCAGCAACATGGCGACCCAAGTTCGTTGACGCTCACCACCGGAAAGTTGATCGGCTAAGGTATCTTTAAACGCCTCGACTCCGGTTTCCGCCATGGCCTGAGCGATGATCTCATCATCCTCTTTACGCCAGCGTCCTAAAGCACCGCGCCAAGGGAAGCGCCCCAAGCGTACTAATTCTGCCACATTCAGCCCTGCCACTTCAGGCAATTTTTGTGGCAAGTAAGCCACGATTTGTGCTAACCGCTTGGGGCTATAACTGATGAGTGGCTTACCCGCTAATGTTACCTCGCCTTCTTCTGGGGGAAACTGATTAGCGAGCAGGTTGACCAAGGTCGACTTGCCGGAACCATTGTGGCCCAGCACCACAGTGAGGGCATGGGGATCTATCTGTAGGGCATCTATATCCAAAATGGTACGTTCACCACGTATCACTTTGACATCGGTTAATTCATACATCTTTGTTTCTTCTTAAACGCGGGCAATTGTCACACAGGACACCCGATTTAGTCTTATATACGGAGCAACAGCTGGTGCGGCTTAATCTGAGCTTATTATCTAATTTAGACAGATACAGAGATGCCAAATGCTTGTCTGAGATATTAAATGCCGCTAACCAAAGTTTTGCGTGGTGCAAGATAAAGCCATCGGTCATCTCCCTATGTCGCTGCTGTACTTGGATTAGCTTAGCCAGCAAGGCGTCGGCTAGCAGATGCTGCACAAACCCTGGACGACAACGTATCCATAAATCGAGTTCGCTTCTGTAGTGCTCAAACATCTGCGACAATTGTTGACCCGCTCGGCTTATCAGCCCCTCATAATCACCTTGAATACACTCAGTGTTATCGAACCTGAATCCGGCGATGAGATCGCCTCTATGATACTGGGCCATATTACCCAGGTTTGGCAGCGACTTCATATTATAGATGGCGACAAATGCCAGATAGAGAGGCTGCCAGGTCAACAGATCCCAGCTGCGTGTCAGCCAATATACCTTTTCGGCCTCGGGAGTACTGATTTGTAACTCACGATAGAGAGATTTAATCTGCGGCAGGTTTGAGCCATGCTGGGAAATCATCCCCTTGAACGAACGACCAAGCTCCCCCTTCAGATAAGGCGTCACTCGCTTACATTGCTCAAAGAGCAGTTCAAAATCCGCTTGGCTCACATTTTTCTCCAAAATAGGGCTGACGGAGCTCCCTTTCTCCGCCAACCTAGATAGCAGGTTAGAAGTTATATTTAACGTTCAACTCGACGGTACGCTCTGCACCATACCAACAGTTCATCGAGTCGTAGCAGGTATAATACTCCTCATTGAATAGGTTATTAGCGATAAGCGTCATGCTGGCACCGGCTAAGTTGCTACTCAATGTACTCAAGTCATAGCCAAGGGAGAGATCAACTAAGGTGTATGAAGAGACCTTGTCTGTATTATTGGCATCCATCTGCATCTCACCAACATAACGTACACCACCACCGATACGCGTGCCGCTGAGGACGCCAGAATCTATGTAATAATTAGTCCATAATGTCGCCGTATGCTCGGGTACATAGATGGGCGTCTTCCCTTGAAGATCGTTACCACTGTCTTTAGTGATCTCCATATCTATATAGGTGTAGCTGGCTAAAATATCGAAACTGTCCGTCAGGTACCACTGCCCCTCGAGCTCAAGTCCTTGGGATTGCACCTCACCGACCTGGAGTTTATTTCCCCAGGGATCGCTCGGATCAGCCATCAGGGCGTCGCTCTTCACTATGTTGAAATAGGAGACGCTGGCCGTCATATCCTGAGCCGGCGAGATATACTTGAGCCCCGCTTCAAACTGCTCACCGAGTTCAGGCTTATAAGTGCTGCCATCGGACTTAGTGCCGGCCGCAGGCTCGAAACTCGTGGCGTAGCTCATAAAGGGAGAGACGCCATTATCGAACTCATACATGGCACCGACACGGTAAGAGAACTGATTATGATTGGCTTCAGTCTTGGCATCACTATCGGTGTACTGACTCGAAGCGCTAAAGTCATCAAAACGGCCACCGGCGATCAGGATAAGCTTGTCTATACGTAGCTGGTCCTGAAAGTAGAAGCCTAACTGCTCAAGTTTTACATTGTCTCTGGCTTCATAGGTAGAGGTCAGTTTGCTCGGATCTATCATGTCATTATTTGGATTAAAGATATTGAAATCACCAAACTGGCTAGTGGTACCAAACTCAGAGTATGCAGACGTTCCACTCATCCTCTGGTAATCGACCCCGATCAACACATTGTGTTCTAGATTACCGGTATAGAAGTTGCCCGATAGCTGGTTATCGACCGTATAACCGCTAGAGTCTTCATCGGTACTGTAGATATTTCTGTCTAAGTTGCCCGTGACCGGGTCGAAGTTATCCGCCACATGATAGGTATTTTCCTGATACAGCTGAGCATCCAGATAACGGAAACTCTGTAGGAAAGACCAATTATCGTTGAAGTCATGATTTAGCTTATAACCTGCCATCCAGAACTCACGCTCGAAGGTACTCCAATTCTTATCACCGGCGAAGGTAGACGGGCTGGTACTACCCGCAGCATTATCATAGATCATCCCAGAAGATGGTAATGAAGAGTTCATTCCCATGGCTGGATCGTTCTGATAATAGAGATTAAAGTTAATATAGGTGCTATCTGAGATATTCCAGTCCAAAGAAGGCGCAAAAACGTAGCGTTCCTCTTCGGTATGATCCACTTGGCCATCTTTCTTACGCGCTAACGCAACGATGCGATATGAGAAGTTACTGTCTCCAATCTGGCCCGTGGTATCGATCGAAGCTTCCATCAAATTATCTGAACCTGTGGCTGCCGTGATCTCTGTGCTAGGCATAGTTTGTGGCGTCTTAGCTATCATGTTGACCATGCCACCCGGCGGCATAGAACCATACAGCACAGAGGTCGGCCCCTTAAATACCTCCACCTGCTCGATAGCAATAGGATCGATCTGAGGTTGCAGGTTCCAGCCCGTCAGCGACTGCAGCACCAGGCCGTCATAGTAGCTCTGGTTAACATCGAAACCACGAATATTAAAGGTGTCATACATGGTCACCGCGCCACCTTTTTGCTCGGTAGTCACGCCAGGAACATATCTTAGGGCCTGATTTAAAGACTTAACACCGCGCTCTTTCAACAGCTCACTGTCGATAACTGTGATCCCCTGGGGGGTGTCCTCCGGGCGTAGCGAAGTCTTAGTCGCCGTGTTTCGATATGCTTGACCGAGTACGGTAATGGTCTCCATCTGAGGAGTTTCAACCACAGATTCATCAGACTCCTCCGCGTTGACGAACTGCGTGAATGACAGTGAAGCCATAATTGCTGTGGCCAGAACGGTGCGATGAAATACCAGATTACGCTTACTTGAGACCATGGAGCCCTCTACTAAATTCAGGTTAGCTTTCTCAACAGCACACCAAGTTGCTTATGAGAATATAAATGAGAATGATTATCAGAAATGAATGATATAGTCTTTAACGGAGATAAAATTAACAATTTGGTGCATGGGAATGTAAATATTAAACTTGTTGGTCATTTCGAGAGGAAAATCACAATATCTATAGGGACAGGGAGAAGCAGTCGAGCCAGCTAAACTTTAGTTACACAGTATTAAAGTTTTACTGTTCAGGCAAAGCAGGCTTAAGCTTTCTTATCTACAGGCAGCCAGTATTCCATCTCGGTACAGGCCTCATTACCACGATCTTCTATGGCACCATAGGTCTCGAGCTCGAAGCCTTCGACTCCCGAGTATCCGGACTCGGGTAACCAGGTACAGATCAACCACTCAACCACATGAGAAAAACCACTGATGGCACCGATATAGGAGACAACCGCATACTCTTGGGCTGGTATCTCTAACAAACCCAATGTCTGGTGATTTTTTTGACCACCAAGTTTGATAGCCTGACTTTCAACTCCAGCCCAATAGCTGATAAGCGGTTCGCCAATCATACGGGTATCGACGACACCTATTAGCCCGCTGGCAGGAATAGAGCCTGCATCCAGAGCACTATGTAACTTACACCAAGTTTCCGGGACTATAGTAGAGAAATCAGGAGAATCTGAGAGCACCCCCTTGATGGGCGAAGATACTCCAAGGATGCTGAATGCGGGTCTGTATTCGATACGGGTCTGCAGAAAAGCGCTGTCTACCACACTGCCTGAGGCCAAATCTGTTAGCTTGGTCAGTGGGTTTCTCAAGCCCACTCTCAAACCTCTGAGCTTATATTCCCGCGGGCTAGCACCGAAAAACTGTTTAAAAGCACGACTAAAACTCACCTCAGAGTTAAATCCCAACTCGTAGGCGATATCTAGCATACGCTCGCCGCCGGTGAGCATGCGCTCAGCCGCCAGGCTCAGCTTCAATTCTCTGACATATTGAGCAACACTCAAACCAGTTTGCCCCTGAAAAACCCTCTGCAGCTGCCATCTGGACCAGCAACTCTGCTCGGCTAGCTCCTCTAACGACAGGCTCTTATGCAAATTATCGTGAATATACGCCAATACTCCCTCGATACGAATGAGAGGTGAACGGTTTGACATAGACCTCCCCTGTAGAAGTAAGTTGAATACCTATCCATTTAACTGAAAAAAGCAGGAACATTAGAGATAAGTAATTACCTTCTGAGTATATTAACTCATAATGATACAAGCTGGTACAGACTCATACGGACCTAATAAAAGTCGCTTGTTTATGCCTATAGATGAACAAGCATAAAAAAAGTCCCATAGTGCTAACTATGGGACTTTCAAGGTTACTCTGTATCGGCACTAAGCTTTAAGGCTTATCCCTTAGGATAAACGTGTGCAACACCCTTGTGACAGTCTACACAAGTCTTGCGCTTATCGGCTTCTTTCTTGAAGTTGCGCTCATGCATTCTCTTCGCCATCTTCTTCATAGTATCTGGCTGGTTCTCGTAGATACGAGTATGACAATGCTGACAGTTAGCTGAATCGGTAGCACGGAAGTATTTAAGCGCGTGTTCGGCTTGTTCCTTGCGGTTTTCATCTAACCACTCTTGAGTGTTAAAGCCATCGATAGTCAGGAACCCATATAGATCTTTAGATACGATGATCTTCTTAATCATGTACTCAATAGGATTATGAGGTAAGTGACAATCCTGACACTGAACAGTCACGCCCGCACGACCTCCGCCATGTGCTGAAGCCAACACTTCATCTTTCAAAGAGTGATTGCTGTGACAAGACATACAAAATTCATCTGAGCTTGTCGCGTGTAAAGTTTGTTGTGTAGCAAAGTAGCCAACAACACCGACTACAACACCAACCACTAATAGGGCTAATATTGAGTATTTCACGCTTGGTTTAAATAGGGCACGCCAGTTCATCACTCTTCTCCGTAAAATATGATTTTTATTTAGTACTTAATACTTATGTTTAGTACTTATTTTTACTTCATCTCTATGGCAAAAATTATAAACCAGATCTTACCGTCTGATCTGAGAGAAATAGTACAAATGAGATCTAGCTCTAACTCTATATTGCGAAATGGAGAAAATAGCACTTAGCTCAATTTATATTCACTCTAGCTAAAGTTAAGCCAAACCCATGTATTTAGCAAGGTAATGACCTCAATCCACTGATAAAGCAGAGCTTTTACATTTCTTCAAATATCAAAACTTTATATTCCCCCCTTTATTGACCTCGATCAAAAAAATATTTTCAAAGTTTGAAACTTTTTATATAATTGCTGGGTCTATTAGAACGACACACTATTCATTTAACGAATTAAGAGCGAGAAATCTTGAAGCAAATTACACATCTTGTATTAATCATCTCTTTAGTGGGGCAATTTATGCTTACACCAGTGATGGCTATGCCAAGATTTTTGCACGCATTTACTCATGCTCATATGTCAGAGATGGACAGTTCAAATATACCGATGAAGATGTCCATGGGCCAAGCCCTACAGAGTTCAACGATCGAATCACAAGTTACATATTTCTCTGATTCAGACACAGGCTCGAAAGCTGAGATGGTTATGACCCATGGGGAGAAAGAATGTGACATGATGGTCGCTAGTATGTCGACGAGTGATAGCGACATTCTTATCGACTGTGATGCCCTATGCGAGATGATGGGCGCAGGAGGATGTATCTCTCACTGTGCCAGCGCTAGTGGCATCTTAATTCAAGCTCAATTTTCTCTGTCATCACCAGAATCCAGTGGTAAAGTTCAGACTCTATCATGGTCGACGCAGACCGCAGACCTCGCAACGTTTAACCCCCTCCAATTTGGATAAGCTTAACTTAACAGTTATCAGCTCGGCGCTCTGGCATATTGCTAGAGGCACACCCAAAACAATTTATTATATTTTTTGCCTCAAGACAGAGCCAAATTCCTGTGTCTATGAAGGTGCTCTTCACTATTATCTTAGAGCCCACATAGTCTACAGCCTTCTGGATCTTATTTCTGTCTCGGCATAGTTCCAATTGGAGTCTATTATGAAAACATTAATCACAATCGCAGCCCTGAGTTTTGCCAGTCTAGTTAGCTTCTCATCTTCAGCCGCTAGTGTCTCTTTCCCCGATTCGCTCTCGGTTACCGGCATCAATGGTGAAACCAAGTTTGGCACCCACGAGATTCAACTTGCCGAGGGTAAGAATCTCATCGAGCTTAAGTATCACGACATCTTCGAAGTCAATGCCGATGACTCGGGCGCCTGGGTAAAATCGGCGCCTCTCTACCTCATCTTGAGTTCGAACGAGCAGGTACAGTATCAGGCCATAACACCTGTGATATATACCGAAGAAGAAGCCCATGACTTTATCGATAATCCAGTGATCACCCTAAAAGAAACCCAAGGAGAGAGTAAAGATGTCACCTTGCTTACTCACCACCAACTGATGGCTCAGCTTCTACTGGCTAGAGAATAACTCTTGATAAAATCTAAGCCAATTCAATATCAAGACCTATTGAATTGGCTAGATGACGATTGTCCGAATACAGTTAATGAAGCAAAATTGAATGAGTAATATTCATCAGCAGATATATCGAAGAGTCCAACTAGCCAAAGTCGATAAATGTGAATTCTGTCAATGCACTATTACTTACTCATGTTAGACTAGCCACAACTCATTATTGGAAACTTTATGTTTACGTTTTTTCGTCGTCACACATTAATAGCCTTTACCCTGCTCGCGATGCTGAGCCAAGGGCTGCTATCTAATGGGTCTATGATGATAGGAAAAGCACAAGCACATGAAGCCATGATGTCTGGTTCACACCATTCACAAATGATGAGTATGAAAGATGGAGCTGCTTGCCACTCGGAACAGACAGATAACATCCCCCATTGCTGCGACTCAGAGCGACTCGACGATGTGCTTCCCGACGAAGCTCAGAGCTGCTGTGACGGCAACGGATACTGCCAGGGTGATTGTAATCATTGTCTCGTTATCTCGATGACAGGCACTCTTTTCGATACTAAATCTTGGCCAGGATTTAGTCCCTCAGAGTTAGCATTGGCCACTCAAATGCCTCATTTCCATTCAATCTCAATCTCTAAAGATATCAGACCTCCCATAGCTTAAATATAGGACTTAAGATGCTTTAATCTTAAATCCAGTAGTCCTATCGACTGCTTGCAAAGCTATATCTTTAAAACAATTATTTGTATCGATCCGATTGATAATTAAATTCTTAACAGCACGATTTGTTCTGTCTGTCAGACTATCGACTTATTATGCTTAATTAAGACTGTTATTCATTGTGATTAGTTTTATATTAGCCGTTACTTATTTTCGATCTATTAGATCAAATCTAGACGGCCGTCTATATGATGGAATTTATAAATGAAAACCCTTATTAGCCTTATTTTATCAGCCTTTATCTTGATTTCAGTTGCGCCAACCGTATCTGCACACGATCATTCTCAGCAGCAAGAACATGCTCAACACCATGAAATGAAAGCCGATCATGCCTGCCCTATGCATCCTGAGGTAACAGGAAAAAAAGGTGATACTTGTCCTAAATGCGGTATGAACTTAACTGCTGTCAAAAGCGCCTCTAATGGTCAAAGTTGTGATAATTGCCCGCACCATAAGACATCGGCTCATGAACACAGTGCATCTGCTGACACCCATGCCTGCCCTATGAACGCAGATATAACAGGGAAAGAGGGTGATACATGCCCGAAATGTGGAATGAACCTAGAGCCTATGCAAGCGAAGGCTGACACTAAACCAGCAGTTCACCACAAACACTAATTTTGAGTGGAGATGAGGCATCATGAGTCAATTTGAAATGAACAATAAACGTAAAAAACTAGCCTACCTGCTCAGCCTATTTATGGTTGTGACACCCCAGTTAGTCCATTCTCAGTCACTGATTGCCCAGAGTCCGGCGACAGAGCATGCTCAGCATAGCCAGACACAAGGTCATGAAGCGATAACCTATTCATGTCCTATGCATCCCGAAGAAACCAGCCATGAGCCGGGTAGCCGTTGCTCAATCTGTAACATGTTCCTCGTGGAAGAGGAGGAGGAAGAGAAAGGGAGTATGGATCACTCGGCCCATAATATGAGCGAATCAATCCCGGAAGACCAATCGGGGCACGAGCATACGGCTCAGTCGGCACTCACTCCTGCTGATACAGTATTTAACAGTGCTAAGCCTGCTTCACTCGATGAAGGTGCCACGATCAAGTTTGTCTGTCCGATGCACGCACACATTATCAGTGACGTTCCGGGCACCTGTCCTATCTGTGGCATGAACCTGGAGAAGGTCGAGGTAGGTGGCAGCGGTACAGAGATCCAGATAGATGTCTCTGGTGGCATGCAACAAGCCCTGGCCCTAAAAGTCGCTAAAGTAGAAAAAGATACCCTATGGAAGTTTGTTCAAACCGTAGGCCAGATAGATTATGACGAGAGTAAGATCAATCATATCCACGCTAGAGTTACCGGCTGGATCGAGAAGCTGACTATCAAATCTGTCGGCGACAAGATCACTAAGGGCCAACTCTTGTATGAAATCTACTCACCTGATCTGATCAATGCACAGGATGACTTCCTGCTCGCCCAAGACACCTTGAGACGTACTGGTAAGAATGCCAGTTACGAAGATTTACTCAGAAAAGCAGGCTTAAGATTAGAATTACTAGGCTTGAAAAAGAGCCAAATAAAAGCATTGGCAAAATCGAAACAGACTCAATATCGAGTCCCCTTCTATGCCGAAAGTGACGGCATAGTAAAAGAGCTTACTATCAGAGATGGTATGTATATTCAGCCTGCTACCGAGGTGATGTCCGTCGTCGACCTCTCTAATGTATGGGTGATCGCCGATGTATTTGAAAACGAGCAAAGCTGGCTCGCAGTGGGCCAAAAAGCCGAAGTTTCTGTACCTGCCATGGGGATCAAGGGCATCGAAGGTAAGATAGATTATATCTATCCGGAACTCGATCCTGTGACCCGTAGCTTACGGGTCAGAATTGTGGTTCAAAATCACAACACAAAGCTAAGACCAAACACTTTAGCCAAGATAGACATCTTCGGGGGCCCCAACGAAGATGTTCTGGTGATCCCTCAAGAGGCTTTGATCCAAACGGGCAAAGAAAACCGCGTCATAGTGAAGCTTGAAAATAACAGTTTTACTGCACGTAAGGTCACTGTAGGTATGCTAAGCCAAGGCAAGGCCGAGATTCTCGATGGGCTGAGCGAAGGCGAACTCGTGATCACTTCGGGTCAATTCTTACTCGATTCAGAAGCCAGTCTCAAGGGCAGTTTAATGCGCCTGAGTAGCGGTCATCAGCACTAGGAGGTTTTGCTCATGCTTAAAAATATTAATTACGAAGCCTCTATTAGTAACAGAACTATCCCTAACTACGGCTTGATACCGGGAGGCTCTACTCATGCTTAAAAAAATCATTGAAGCTTCTATAAGACAGAGATTAATGGTGTTGATTGTCACCATAATGATCACCGTCTGGGGTGTGCAGGAGCTAAGAAATACACCCTTGGATGCCTTACCGGATCTCTCGGATGTACAGGTAATTATTAAGACTCCTTTCCCGGGTCAGGCACCTAAATTGGTCGAGGATCAGATCACCTATCCGCTCTCTACGGCCATGTTGGCTGTTCCGGGAGCCAAGACGGTTCGCGGTTACTCCTTCTTCGGCGACTCATATGTCTATGTCATCTTCGAAGATGGCACAGATATCTACTGGGCCCGCTCTCGAGTGTTGGAGTATCTGAATCAAGTGGGTAGTAGCCTCCCCCAAGGGGTGCAGCCATCGCTGGGGCCAGATGCTTCCGGAGTCGGTTGGATCTTCGAATATGCTCTGGTGGACAGAACGGGGAATTTAGATCTTTCTCAGCTAAAGAGTTTGCAGGATTGGTATCTGAAACTTGAACTTCAGAGCGTTCCCGGTATTTCTGAAGTCGCCACTGTTGGCGGCATGGAACTTAGCTATCAGATAGTCATAGAACCCGATAAGTTGGCCATTTATAAGCTAGATATCGCTGCGATAAAAGATGCCATCTCTAAGTCGAATTCTGAAGCCGGCGGCTCGGTTATCGAGATGGCAGAAGCCGAATACATGGTGCGCGCCAAAGGATATCGTCAAACTTTGGATGACTTTAGGGAGATCCCTCTCGGAATAACCAGTCCTTCGGGAACCCCCTTGTTACTCAAAGACGTGGCCACCGTACGTAAAGGGCCCTCATCACGCCGTGGTATCGCCGAGCTAGATGGTGAAGGTGAAGTCGTCGGCGGCATCATAGTCATGCGTTACGGCGAAAATGCCTTAGCCACCATAGAAGCCGTTAAAGAGAAGCTAGAACAGCTCAAAGCTGGTCTGCCCGAAGGCGTAGAGATCATCCCTACCTATGACAGATCTCAATTGATCGAAAGCTCGGTGGAAAACCTGTTCCACAAGGTGATCGAAGAGATGTTTGTCGTTGGCTTGGTCTGCATGTTGTTCCTTATGCACGCACGTTCGACCTTAGTCGCCGTGATCACCCTGCCCTTGGCAATACTCATTGCATTCATCATCATGAATAAGATGGGCGTCAACGCGAACATCATGAGCTTAGGAGGCATCGCCATTGCCATCGGCGCAGTGGTCGATGGCGCGATCGTCATGATCGAAAATATGCATAAGCACTTGGAGCATTTCGAACAGGAAAATAATCGTCGACCGGATATGAAGGAGCACTGGAAGCTGGTCACAGAAGCCTCGGTCGAAGTCGGTCCTGCGCTTTTCTTCTCCTTGCTTATCATTACCCTGAGTTTCATGCCGGTATTTGCCTTGGAAGCGCAGGAGGGCAGACTATTTAGTCCACTGGCTTACACAAAGACCTTCGCTATGGCTGCGGCAGCCGTGCTGTCCATTACCCTAGTGCCTGTCCTTATGGGCTTCTTTATCCGAGGAAAAATCCCTAAGGAAACCAGCAACCCGATCAGTCGGTTCCTGATCGCCCTGTACAAGCCTTCTTTGACTCTGGTACTTAAGTTCCCAAAGATGACACTGGTAGTCGCATTAATCACCCTGATGAGCGCCTGGTACCCAATGAGCAACTTAGGCAGCGAGTTTATGCCCGAGCTGGATGAAGGCGATCTACTCTATATGCCTACAGCCTTGCCAGGTATCAGTGCCAGTAAGGCCGCCGAAATACTGCAACAGACCGACAGGTTGATTAAGACAGTCCCCGAGGTGAAGCGGGTATTCGGTAAGGTCGGCCGTGCAGAAACGGCGACGGATCCGGCGCCACTGACCATGCTGGAAACCACCATAATGCTCAAGCCCAGAGATGAGTGGCGTGAAGGATACACCCTAAAGGACGTCATAGATCAGCTGCAGAAAACCGTTAAAATACCTGGGCTGACGAATGCTTGGGTTCAACCCATTAAGACGCGTATCGACATGCTCTCCACCGGGATCAAGACTCCGGTGGGTATCAAGATCACCGGCGCCGACGTAAATGAACTGCAGCAGATAGGTACAGATATCGAAGCCATACTCAGTAAACTGCCTAACACTAAATCGGCCTATGCCGAGCGTGTAGGTGGTGGCCGCTATATCGATATCACACCTAAGCTAGATGTGGCCTCTCGCTATGACATGACCCTGACCGATATCCAAGATGTTGTCCGATACGCCATCGGCGGTATGGATATTGGTGAGTCTGTTCAAGGAGCGGAACGTTACCCTATCAATCTCAGATACCCGAGGGAACTCAGAGACAATATCGAGAAACTCAGAGAACTGCCGGTGATCACTAAGACGGGGCATTATCTGCCGCTGCGTAACTTAGCCGATATAGAGATAACCGACGGCCCCCTATGCTCAAGAGTGAGAATGGTCGTTTAATCTCTTGGGTGTTTGTCGATATAGAAGGAACCTCTATTGGTGAATATATCGATCAAGCTAAGTCAGCTTTAGAAAACGAGTTAGTAGTGCCGCCAAGATACAGCTACGACTTTGCAGGCCAGTATGAATATATGCAGCGTGTCGATGAAAAGCTGAAAAAAGTGATCCCTATGGCTTTGGGTGTCATCTTCATCTTGTTGATGATGACATTCGGTTCGACAATTCAAGCCAGCATGATCATGTTCAGCTTACCATTCGCACTCGTTGGCAGTACCTGGCTCTTATATGCTCTGGACTTCAATATGTCAGTTGCCGTTGCCGTGGGTATGATAGCCTTAGCAGGGGTAGCAGCAGAGTTTGGCGTGGTGATGTTGGTTTACCTCAACAACGCCATCAAGCATAGAAAAGAGAAAGGTAAATATGAAGCGGTAAGCGATCTGAAAGAGGCCTTGATAGAAGGTGCTGTGATGCGAATTCGACCCAAGGCGATGACGGTTGCTACCATCTTCTTCGGCCTACTGCCCATCATGTGGGGCGCCGGGGCCGGCAATGACGTGATGCAGAAGATCGCCGCACCTATGGTCGGTGGCATGGTAACTGCACCTCTGTTATCACTGTTCGTACTACCAGCCCTCTATCTCTTGGTTTATTCACGTAAGCTGAGCAAGTAGAAACTAAGCGCTCTGTAATACTAAACACCCAGCAATGCTGGGTGTTTTTTTATGCACGCTTTTCTGAAGGTATAAAGTGATAAAATTAAAGCTGGAATCGCTCCACTGAACTCGTCAAAGATTGAGCCAGCTCATTCATCTCTGTACTGCCTTTCGACATTTCGGTGGACTCATCAGCATTTTTCTCCGCGGCCTCGGCGGCTTCATTCATCCCAGAGACTATGCTCTCACTATCGGATAACTGTTCTTGCGCAACCTGGGCAATATTCTTGCTCATCTGCTCTATTACGCTCAAGGATCTATCCATCAGCTCTATTGCCCGAGTTAATTCCTGGCTTTGATCTACACACTCGGAGGCCTGCGACTGTGCCATACCTATCTCTTCCTCGGCGCTGGCCGTCTCCTGCTGCAAGGCGCTAATCGTTACCTGAATCTCCGCGGTAGATTCCTGAGTTCGCATGGCTAAGGTCCTGACTTCATCGGCCACCACGGCAAACCCACGCCCATGCTCACCGGCTCTGGCAGATTCTATGGCGGCATTGAGGGCTAACAAGTTAGTCTGCTCGGCGATCGACACTATGGTGTCTAAGATGCCACCAATATTTTTACTATGACTACTCAACCTGGTCATTATTTCAACGGCCCCGAGTAACCGCTGAGACAGCTGTGTAACCCTGGCATTATTAGCATCGGCTATGTCCTTAATTTCATGACTATGCTTGGTGGCTTCGGACACATTTGTTGCCGAGGTATCGGCTACATCCCTAACCGTATTTGAGCTAGCTGACATCTGTTCGGCGCTTCTCTTTACCTCATCTATTCGCTCAATTTGAACACTCGCCACAGCAGCGATCCTTTTACTCTGATCACTATAGGATATCGCCGACTCATCTAATCTATGTGCATTTTGCCCAATGTTATTGAGTAACTGAGTGAGATCTTCCGAAAGCTTATTGATGCTATCGATAAGAGTACCGAATTCATCATCATTCACCTTAGTGACTCTTCGACTCAAATCACCGCTAGCTATTCGCGCTAGCGCCCTGTTGACGGAATTCAGCGGCCGTAACATGGCACGAGTCGTCATCAGGGAGATCAGACTGGCCATGATGACAAAAATTACGGCTAGCACTATGGCTAATGTCTTTCCCGTCGCGATTTCATCTTTAGCCGTTTGCTGCAAAACCATAAATCTCTCATCTGCCAACGTCACTAACCGCTCTAGTTCGCTTAAACTCGAAGAAAAATATTGCTGCACTTGGCCATATGCAGCTTGCCCATCTCGATCTTGAGCTATCACCTCTCGCTGTAACCGATACAATTCCCCTGGTTGCTCGAGATAATAAAAGACAAGGTTAAGCTTTTCATTGGCTTCATCGAGCAGATATTGACTATCCAGAGGCTCAGCCTGTCTCTTAAGGTAATCGAAATTACTCTTAAGGTTACTAAGTAGAAATGCCATATCCTCTTGGTGAGCAAGCAATAAATCGAGTTCCTCGACACGCATTAAACTCGCCATGGTGTTGCCCATGGTAAATAGCATGTCATCAATGCGTGTTCCTGTACCAACGACCTCCTCTAACAGCCTTTGTTGCTCTTCTGGCGCAGAGACTAGTTCAAGATCTAACATGGCATTACTGGCACCAAGACGAGCATCATTAAACTTCTCGAAATCTTGCTTAAACGCCTCATTAGCGGCCAAACTTTCAAGATTCGCGCGAATCATTGCATCACTCGCTTCGATAAAACCATTGAAGAGATCACTTGAGTGTTCCAGAGCGCTCTGCATCTGTGTTTGATCTGAGATCTTACTTTCCAGTGCATTGGATGCTTGAGAATAACTAAGCTTGAGTTGATTGAATTCTTGCTGGCTGTTCAAGATCTTTGCCTTGGTCTTTTGAGTATTGGCCACGGCTACCAGCTTTACCATCTGTAGCAGCTTAAGCTGTAATGCATTGCTTTGCTTCTGCACGGGAACGGCTATTGTTTCGATGTCGAGATTAGCTCGGCTGATCAGTCTCAAAGACTGATAAAAAAAGCTACTCGCCGTAATCAGGAGTACACCTATGGCACCAAAGCCCAATATTATTTTTTGCCGAATAGAAAGCTGCTTCATAACAAGAAATCCATCTGTTGAGTACAGACTGGTTTAACTCATTAAAGTTTAGCAGGGAATTGTATTGGCACATTGGGGACAGGTAAGGCCAAGGGCTGCATCAGAATATGGTGGAAAGAAAATTTCCACCATATTCTTCCGGCAAACAACTTTACTTATTTCAGCCGATAACTAGTCGCTTTCATCTAGATTAAGGGTGATTACAGAGAAGAAACCACCCTGTGGATCATTGATCACGGCAAATCGGCCAACCTTGGCGATATCGGTCGGTGGCACACATATCTCGCCTCCCAATGCATTGGCCTTAGCTACCGTTTCATCACAGTTATCCACCGCGAAATAAAGCATCCAGTGTGGAGGTATCTCTCCCCACTCTTCATTCATCTGTAACATGCCTCCCATGGGTTTATCACCTACTAGCCATTCCGTATATTCGAACTCTGGCATATCCCCAGTCTGGCTAGTCCACTGTAGAACATTGGGGTAAAACCTCTTGGCGGACTCTGGATTTCTGCTGGCAAGCTCGACCCAGCATAGGGTGCCGTGCTCACCCTGGCGCCGAGCGCCGATATGATCCCCCGCCTGCCACACGGCAAATCTGGCACCTTCGGGATCACTGAACATGGCCATCCTACCCGCAGTACCGACATCACATGGACCCATAGACAAGCTGCCACCCTCAGCTTTCACCTTCTCTATTGTTTCATCGACACTATCGACGGAAAAATAAACTAACCAAGTCGTCGGCACTCCCTGGTCAGACATATCTTTTGGCATCTGATAGGCGGCACCAATATCATCTTGCCCCTCGCTATCAGGCTCAGGCGATAGACCGAACATGGTATATAGGCCATCCGGAATCGGCATATCTTGAGTCTTCCAGCCAAAAAGTTCCGCATAAAACTGCTTTCCAGCCAATGCATCATGACTCGCCAGCTCGACCCAGCAGGGTAAGCCCTGAATATATTGATTCACTCTCATAGACAACATCCTTGGTAAATAAAGAGAAAGACGCATTTAGTTAAGCTTGTTTTCTATTTTCTGTCTATGCTGAATGTGATAGAAATTTTTAACTCAGATCCCCTGAATGATATTTTGATGTCATAGAGATCAGGATGAACAGAGCCTAATTAAGGATGACACAATGGCATTGACACAGAAACAGATCCATCTAGTACAACACTCCTTTAGTCTGGTTGAACCCATCGCAGAGAAAGCCGCCGAAATATTCTATGATGCCCTGTTTAGCATAGATCCCTCACTGAAACCTCTATTTCGCAATGACATGAAAGTACAGGGGCGTAAGCTGATAACCATGCTAAAGGCGGCCGTAGATGGCCTAGACAATCTCGAGGCACTAGTCCCGGCTTTGCAACAGCTTGCTCAGCGACATAATGCCTATGGCACCAAGAGAAGCCATTTTACTCCGGTCGGAAATGCGCTGATTCACACATTAAAAACTGGCCTGGGCGATGCCTTTACCGAAGAAGTCAGACAGGCTTGGGTATCTGTCATACATATCATTGCCGATACCATGAAACCAGAGATTAAAGAGTGATCATTAAACAAGTGTTATTCACTAAATAAACTTCATATACTGCTTTACTAATAGAAGAAAAATGTCGACTTATATTGTTAAGCTCAATCTTCTGCACGTTTGAGTATTCGGGAACTCGTGTTCCTTGTTATCCCAGATATAAGATCACTGCTGAGGTTTGTTTTGTCATCTTTTTTACATGGATGTCGTTATTTCATCCTGCCACTACTTATTACTCTTATGGCGCTCACTGTTATTCAAGTGACAGAGGCCAGTTGGCAGATCTGGGATGAAATAATCAGACAACTGCCTTATTGGCTGCTATCTATAGCCGCGGCGATGGCATTACAATTTAATCGCAGTCGCTTGGCCTACCTAGCTCTTCTGCTACTGGTATTTTATGTGAGTAAACAGAGCTCGGCTCAAGTGTTTACCACGCTAAATAACTACTCAGATGAGCTATTTATCGGCGGGTCCATCCTTATCAGCTGGTTTGCCTTCATTAAAGACAGGGGGTTAGTCTCATCCCATGGGATCTTGAGAGCCTTAGGCATTATAATCGGCTTGGGGCTGGGATTTATCTGGCTCGAAGCTGTAGAGCACTTTCAAGCCGCAATTATCGCAAACTCTCCTGTCAGTATGACATATCAAGCCCTCACACTCGTTCCCATTATGTTCTGCTTCGTCTTCGTTCTTTTCCGCGCAATCTGGCGAGCAAACTTGGTCAATACCTCCATATTAACGACCTTAGGGATATGGATATTTTACTATTTGCAACCTGACACGTTTCCCCTAGCCGTCCTCCTGTCATCTCTGGCCGTGATCTACCTGTTTACCATCTTGATTGACTCCTATTTTCTGGCCTACCGAGACGAGCTGACTGGGCTCGCATCCCGACGCGCCCTCTACAATCTGGTACTCTCCCTAGGAAGGAAATACAGCGTGGCCATGCTGGATATCGATCATTTTAAGAAGTTCAATGACACTTATGGCCATGACGTTGGCGATCAGGTGCTTAGACTCGTAGCGGCAAAGATGGCCCGCGTTTCCGGAGGCGGTAAAGTATTCAGGTACGGAGGTGAGGAATTCACTATCGTCTTCCCTCGTAAAGATGCGCAAACGATTCTTGATGACTTAGAAGATGTCAGAGAGTCGATAGAAGATTATCGTATCGTCTTGAGGGAGGATAAACGTCAGAATAAGAGTAATACCCAGGCCAAGGCCAAACGAAGCAAGTCGAGAAATGCGAAAACGAAGACGGTCAGTGTAACTATATCTATCGGAGTTGCCGAACGCCTCGGCGGTGAAAGCTTCGATCAGGCCATGAAACGAGCCGACCTGGCCCTCTATCGAGCCAAGAAGAAAGGTCGTAACCAGATCTGCCTCTGACTCAGTCACTCTATCAGATAGAAAAGACTCCACCATGATTTAGAGGTGGAGTCGACTATTTCAATTTAGGCTACATAGAATAGAAGTAGTAAATTTGCGACTTCATGCGGATCACTATTCCCCTGATCACATCTAAGAAGGCAAGGAAAGCGATAGGTTTCTCACCCGATATCCAAGCCAGTCCAACCGCCCCTACAGGAATATCATAATCACCTGTTTCATAGAGTTTGAGACGCACGAAGTGGTGTTTATTATTCACATTCGCGCCCGTCAGTTGACGTACATTGTCATCTCTGGCGATAAGGCTGCCCTGGGACTCCCCAGTTGCCTCTATGATCCCCTCTACCTCAGCGTTGAACACCTTGCCGGGGTAAACCGCTGATGTAAATTCCGCCCTCTGACCGACTTTAACATTACGTATGGCCTGATGATTGACTCGCATCAACACATATTTCTCTTCCGTATACATCTGCATACGTGGAATCTGGCCGACAAATTGCCCCTCTCGCATGATGAAGTTAGTCACATAACCGTTAGCCGGAGCATAAACCTTAGTACTATCCAGATCCCACTGAGCCTTAGCAAGGTTTTCAACTTCGGCTTTCAGATCTGAACCTCGACTCTGAACGCTCAGCTTAGCCTTACCGATGTCCAACTCTGTCCTATTAGCCGCAAGGTTAGCCTTATCGACCTGAGAGGCATAGGCGTTCACCTTAGCTTGAGCGATATCCACATCATTATTCTGCTCATCGAGCTGACTCTTAGTGATGGTGTCCGGCACCACTCTATTTTGCTCCATAAAGCGCGCCAGAGTTTTCTGTTTCCACTTGAGATCTTTTATCCCCGCCTGCAACTGATTTTCACTTATTTCGATATCGGTCAGTGCAGCCTGGTGAGCCTTCTTAGCTAAGTTAACATCCTCTTTAGACAGGGCTAGATCGAGCTCGGCCGACTCCTGAGCCACCACAGACTTGTTCAAGGTTATTTGATAAGGCTTATCATCGAGTTCATAGATCAGCTGACCCGCTTCGACAGTCTGATTTGGCACCACATAGATATGCTTAACCAGCCCCTTTACCTGACTCGATGCTGGCCTGAGCTGAATATGAGGTGACTGGACTATGGAGCCCCCTGAGATATCCATAGGCGTATAGTTAATCAAGCCTATCCATACGAATAACAACCAAGCACCGCCGCCAAGATAGGCGAAGCTTTTACTGTATTTATTCCATGGCATCCCCACCATTCTAAGCAGATAGATAAACAGGGCCCAAACCGCTAAACCTTCAAGCATTGTTAGCCTCCTCGCCCTTAACCTGATACTGCTTGGATTCGGGCTCAGGCAGCTTATCCTCATGCCAAACGTCTCTGATCCTCCGCAGGGCCTTTTCGCCATCGACAAATGCCACCAATACGGCCAATACCCAAACCCAATGCCATAGGAAACCTATCCAGGTCAGTGCGGTGATCAAGCCAATCTGATGGTGATCCTCCTTATGCGCCTTGTTGATTGGCAGCTCATGGATTTTCCAGAAGCCGATAGCCATGGCGGCCACAGTCGTGATCATCACCACTGCCGCCACAACATGTAGCGTAATATCCAGACCCGAGTCCACAAACGGCATACTAATTAAACTCATAAATAAAGTGATCCCATGTAAGCAAAATGGATTAACGAGAAAATGATTCAAACGAGGTAAGTCATTGTTCTGCTACTCGAGCCGGAACTTACATTGAAGTGTTAAATCTTGTATCCAGTCTGCCTCTTATGAAATAAGGAGCAAGATAGTGAGTCTATTAGTATCAAAAAATCACCGTAAATGATTTAATTAGACCTAACTAAAGTCTTGAGCCATGACCATGAAATTCAATACCTCATTCATCCGAGCCTGCTACATAAGCACAGTTTTCACCGGGGTGGAGCGAGTGTATGGCATTAGCACGAAAGAGCTGAATATCCCCCAGGCCTTGATGGATGAACCCATGGCACTGATTCCTTTTGGTCAAATATGTCACTGGTTAGAGCGGCTAGAACAAGTCACTCAAGATTCGGCTTACATGTTGAGATTAGCTCAATACCTGGATTTTTCTCGTTTGAATATTCCCGGGATCAGTTTTCTGGCAACCACAGACTTAGCCATGAGTGTAAGGCGTATAAATTATGGCATCGCCAGTTTCCACTCGGGAGCCAGTTACTACATCATCCAGTCTGGGAAAATCATTAAGTGGTGTTACCGTAACCCCTATGCGTTTAATCAACACAAGACCCATGACTCGCTGCGAGTCGCCATCATGTTGTTCAATACATTGAAGCACTTTCTGGGTGGTGACTACCGACCGCTGCAGATCCACATCAGTGGACCGGCTGTCGGTAGACAGGAAGCTGAATCTCTGTTTAATTGTCCAGTCATCTGGAACGCCCCTCAGACAGAGATCTGGATAGGCACGGACGCCTTGGTACAACAAGCAAACTTGCTGACAGCGGAAAACAGTACGGTTTCTATGCCCCGTTCCCTATTCGAACAGTATCTGGATATGCCCCAACCCCATGATACTCCAAAGGTGTTGTTTGAGATGGTCAACTACGCCAGATACTATGGCCTACCCACGGTAGATAGTGTCGCAGCCCTGTTTAATATTTCCAGGCAGCAACTACAGCGCAGATTGCAGCTTCATGGTTTTAATTTTACTAGCATCTGTGGCTATATTCTCAGTAATCAAGCGATCAAATATATGCTAGATGATAGATCTATCGAGGAAATTACTCAGTTACTTGGCTATGCCAATAAGCAGAGTTTTAGTAAGGCATTCAAACGATTCAGAAACTGTACGCCACAACAATATCTGGAAAGGATAAAACCATAACTGCTATAACTTAGCTTGCCATTGTTCTTCATGGATGAGAGAGTCCAGGTTTTGACGTTTGAGCCAATCGCGTCTCTCCAGATCAGGCTGGTCATAGAACTGACTCACATAACCCAGACAGAGATAGGCAATGGGTACGATATGTTTCGGGATACCTAAGGTCTGATGCAATACATCATCATGTATGATACTCACCCAACCGACGCCTATGTTCTCGGCGCGAGCGGCAAGCCACAAATTCTGTACGGCACAAACGGAACTATAGAGGTCCATATCTAAATTAGTAGTGCGACCTAAGACCAGAGGGCCGCTTCTTGTCCTATCGCAGGTGACACAGATACCGATCGGCGCCTCCAGAATCCCCTCAAGCTTGAGGGTACTATACTGTTCTTTGCGATCCCCCTCAAAAAGCGCTTCAGCCTCTGCATTAGCCTGAGTAAAACCCTGTTTCAATTTCAGCTTAGTCTGATCGCTTCTGACAATCACAAAATCCCAGGGCTGCATGAAACCCACGCTAGGAGCGTGATGAGCCGCGGTAAGGATCCGCTTGAGTACATCATCCGGGATAGGATCTGACTTAAATTCGGCTCTGACATCACGACGATTGAAAATAGTTTTATAGACGGCATCTCGCTCAGCTTGGGTTATTTTCAATGCAGGGATCTTCTTTTAATTATTTTGATATACAGTAAAAAAACAGAGCCCATATAATACCGATTGGTATAAGGGCTCTGCTATTGCTGATCAGTTTAGCCAAACACGGGTAACAGATCTGCCATAGCCAGAAGATGGCAGGCTCCGGTGATGATGCCAAACAAGATCACTATGGCGATCACGGGTGTCCCACCTGGCACTCTGAAACCTTCATGTTGCGGATACATTTTTCTCACTCTATGGGCCATCATGGCAGGTACAATGGCCGCCCATATCGTAGCCGCAAGCGCAGCGAAGCCGATAGCAATCAGAAACCCATCAGGAAAGAGCAGACCCAATACGGTCGGCGGTAAAAAAGTAACCGTAGCTGTCTTCAAACGCCCCGAACGAGACTCGTCGAAACCAAACAGATCCGCAAGATAATCGAACAGACCCAGAGTCACCCCAAGAAAAGAAGAGGCAACGGCTAAGTTGGCAAACAGGGTCAACATGCTGGTTAGCCAATCGCTGGCAATCACCCCAGATAAGGCTCCGACTAAGACCCCCATGTTACCGCCCTGAGCTATGATGTCGACAAACTCGCTTCTTGCGATATTGCCCATGGTCGCGACTAACCAACAGACATAGATAACGAATGCTATCAGGGTACCTAAGACGATCGCCTTGATAATCGTGGCGGGATCTTTTCCGTAATATTTAACCAAGCTAGGTACATTACCGTGATAACCGAAGCTCACCAGACCGAAAGGTAGCGCGGCCAACAGATATGGCAGATATGTCTCCTCACCATCTGGCTTAAACAGCTTCACGGTATCGATATCTATCAGTAAGTTACCCACGGCGAGGAAGAAGGTGATGATCATGCCACCCAGCATGATAGTGGTGATCCTATCTACCGCTTTGGTGCTGATAAATACGACGAATGCCAAACCTAAGGCGAAAACCAGACCAGCCACGCTCTGAGGCAGCTCGATTCCGGCCGCCTCGAGACTATGATTAACGATAGACCCGCCACCACTGATATATGCGTAGGCTAAGATGTAGAGCACGAAGGCGATGGAGAGACCATTCACAATTCGCCAAAAGTTACCTAAGGTCTCACGAGTCAAGGTATCGAAACTGGCTCCAGGCTCAAAATGTAAGTTAGTTTCCAGCAGTAGAAGACCCGAAACTAACATACAGAACCAGACGCCGATCAGCATGGCTATCGAATAGCTAAACCACATTCCTGCACCGACGACTGGCAAAGAAAACATGCCAGCCCCGACTGCGGTTCCGGCAATGATCATGGCTCCACCCAGCAGGGAACGACGCTCAGTCCCACTCTTAGCCGCATTCATATGATTAGCCATTACGCTTTGTGCTCCGCAGCGACGCTATCTTCAATGGTTTGTCTGACAGATGAACGCAGCAGGCCATTGGCTCGCAGTCTAATCCGTTCGACTTCCCCTCTCTTGTCGCTATCTAATATATAACCTAGCTCTTTTAGCTTGACACTCAGGGTGCCGTAGAGCTTCTTATCATAAAATTCAGGCGCCGTGATGCCGTGGAGCGCACCCAGTCTCTGTGCCAATCTATGACTCTCGCGCTCAAGTTCAGAGCGCTCCATCTTAGGGCAGACTGCCAGCAGATTAAATATAATGGCATAGCGTTGCATAGTCTCACTCACGGTACCCGCAAGCAGTAACAGCTGGTTGATCTGACTCTCGACAGGTGAGAGACATCCGGATTCGGTCACTAAACCTTGAGCAATAAATAGATCCAAAACTTGGGTAACATGAGTTTCTATGTCCTCAATACCCATAAACAACTCCGCTTTCAGCAAGGGGTAGAAATCTTTTACCGTAGCGACAATCTCGTCTCTGGTGACATGATCATGCTGAGTCAAACAGCTTGCAATCAGCGAGGGAACAATCAATAGGTGAATGATATTGTTACGGTAATAGGTCATAGCTACAGCAAGGCTATCCTCTATTGAGATGATATCACCAAGCGGATCGCTATCTAGCTGAAACTTCTTTAGCTCTAAACCTTGCTGTACCAGTAACTTGCCATCACCTTCGGGTACCGAGGTGAACTCGGTATAGGGCAGATCTTTGAGCAATTTTAAATAGAGATCTAGCTGCTTCTCAAGCTGTGAACGCTCCAGAGCATGTTGCTCAGAGGCGAGTAAAACCAAGCTGGTCAGAGTCACCGAACTCACCGCCGCCGCATCGTTAATACTTGTCATAACCCGATTAGCTAAGGAATTCACCACAGGAGTCAGCCACTTCGGCTTCTGCTCAGGATCTTTGGCTATCTCCTGCTTCCAATCGGGTCTTTGCTCGTCCAGATAGATGTCTAAGGTGATGGGTTGACCAAAATTCACATAGCCTTGACCGAAGTTACCTAGCTTACGCAGCGCTCCAAACAGTTGCCAAACAGACTCTTTCTTTTTCTTCTTGCCGCTAAGTTCTTTATGATAGGTGGCGACCTCCATCACATGATCATAACCTAAGTACACAGGCACTAAAGTTACCGGTCTTTCCATGCCTCGCAGCACACTATTGAGCGTCATGGCAATCATGCCAGTCTTAGGTGCGAGCAGACGCCCGGTGCGTGAACGCCCACCTTCGGTGAAGTATTCTACCGCATAACCTTTGGTGAACAGCTGATCCAAATATTCACGAAAAACCGCTGTATAGAGCTTATTACCCCTGAAGCTACGGCGAATGAAAAAGGCTCCACCACGGCGGAACATAGGCCCAGCGGGCCAGAAATTGAGGTTGATACCCGCAGCGATGTGCGGTGGCACCATGCCTTCATAATAAAGAATATAAGACAGTAGTAGGTAGTCCATATGACTACGATGACAAGGTACATAGATGATCTCATGACCATCATGATGTAGCTGCCTTACCTGCTCGGCACCTTTAATATTGATACCCTTGTACAACTTGTTCCACAGCCAGGCCAAGAAACGCTCGGCGATGCGCACAAAGCTCTCGGAGTAATCCGCCGCAACTTCATCGAGATACTCCATCGCCTTTGCTCTGGCCTCGACTTCGGAGATCTTCTTGCTCGCCGCTTCCTCCAGAATCGCCTTCTTCAGGGACTCTGAATTTAACAGGTCTTGAAATAGCACCTGACGTTTAGGCAAAACAGGTCCGGTCATGACCTTACGTTGACGGCTGAAGTGGACTCGAGCAACACGAGCTAACTTATGAGCAATTCGCTTGTCGGTGCCGTGTTCGTCGGCCATATAACGAATTGAGACGGCATTAGAAAATTGAACGAAATTATGTCGACCCAGGAAGAGGATCATCAGGCATTTTCGCAGCCAGGTAGGATTTTGACGCTCAAATACCGCCGCCTTCATGGTATCGTCTTCTTTACCTGGAGTACGCCCCCAGTAAAGGCTAACCGGCACTAGCTGTATATCCAGTTCAGGCTTCTGCCTATGTACCTTGAGCAGATCCATAAAGCTATTTAAGAAAAACTCGTTACTTTCTCTTTGGCCAAATAGCGGCTTGGCACCTTCCAGACACACCACCCTCGGCGTGTGCTCACCATCGACAACCAACTCATCATAAGGGCTTGGAAGCCCATACTTATTAGTGATTTCACTTAAGGAAGCGATGTCGCTGAGAGATTCAGTCTTCATCACATAAACCATAGGCTTATCTGGATCTAAGTTGAGATCGGCGAAGGGGTCATGGGGTACAACTATTGTTTGTACCAGCTTTTTCTGAATCCAACGTAAGGATTTATACCAAAGAGAGTCTTTTTTTGACATTTTTCTTATACAATGTGAGTCTTCTTAATAACGGCATAGAATACCAGATAAAAGAGAGATCTCCCTAATAGTAGTCAGCAAAATCCCCCGCATGCCTGATTCGACACTCAAAGCACTTGAGATTGAATATAATTTTCAAAAAAATTAATATTAGATAGCTTTACGGGTGTTCACATTTATAAGGCAACATAAGTTAATAATATTAGGTATAGGTACAATTCATCTCGATAGCCTAGAACATAAAATAAGCCAGTTTAGAGAGATAACCACCAGCACAAAAGATATATAATTCAAGGAGGCCATGCCCACCACCTATTTTTAACGTTATATAAGCACCGAGTAGTCACACCAAAATAATAAATATAAACCATGGGCTTGCGATTGAGAGTTTTTTTGCATACTCACTAATCTTGGTTAATCCTTGCACTGACTAAAATACTGTATATACTAACAGTAACTGTATAGAAAGACAGGATTCATCATGAGACCTTTGACACCAAGACAAGCCGAGATTCTAGAACTCATTAAGCGTAATATTTCCGATACAGGAATGCCTCCGACTCGAGCCGAAATAGCTAAGCGACTAGGTTTCAAGAGCGCCAACGCTGCCGAAGAACATCTTAAGGCACTGGCTAAGAAAGGTCGCATAGAGATCATTCCCGGTACGTCCCGCGGCATCCGACTCACACAAGCTGCGGAGCCAGAAGATTTAGGCTTGCCATTGATCGGCCAGGTTGCCGCAGGCGAACCCATCCTTGCCCAGGAACATATAGAACAACATTATCAGGTCGACCCAAGCATGTTTCGTCCCTGTGCCGACTTTCTACTTAGGGTGCGCGGCGACAGCATGAAAGATATCGGCATTCTCGAGGGTGATCTGCTCGCAGTGCATAAGATTTCACAAGCCAAGAATGGCCAAATTGTCGTGGCTAGAGTGGAAGAGGATGTCACAGTAAAACGCTTCGAGAAAAAGGGCAGCATGGTTTATCTCCATGCTGAAAATGAAGACTATGCACCGATAGTGGTCGATCTCACCAGTCAGAGCCTGAGCATTGAGGGGCTGGCAGTCGGTGTGATCCGTAACGGCAACTGGCAATAGATGAAATCGCACATTGGCGAAGGAGCTTGGTAATGAAAAATTTAATCGGAAATAGCCCTAGACACCCAGGTTTATGGACGAATCCCCTTGACCAAGCGTCCATCACCCAAGAGTGTGGAAGTATCACTACAGTAAGTACCCACACTCAGGGCCGGGTGGAACTGAAAAAGGTGAGTAATCGGCTCGCCACATTGAGCCATCAGGGGCAATGGATCGTATTGATCAGTCCTCCCAACATAGGTTACAAGCAGATGTTAGCCGAAGCCGGTGTTAGGATGGACCGAGTATTGTTGGTTCATGCTAAAGACGAAATCGAAACCTTATGGGCCATGGAAAAAGCACTCATAAGTGGTACATCCAGTGCCGTCATCTGCTGGACTCAGGTCCTAGATTCCCGTGACAACCGACGACTCAGACTCGTAGAAAAGAGCGCTCGCGCCCTTGGCATTGTCATCGAAGATGCGAATAGTCACTTACATGCTAAAGCCCATGAACAAACAGATGCTCACTTCAATCAAGCCTGTTTATTTGGATCTCTGCACTAATCTCCAGTCAATGTAGCCAATAGAAAAATGATTATTTAAGTCCCGCAAGGGACTTTTTTGTATTTGATTTTTATTCGAAATTTTTAAAAAATTCATTAAAAGTGATCTTGATCAATAATTCAACACCAAGTAAGTTAGGGATATAACAACGATAATTTGTTATATCCAAACGATTTAGTAGTCGGCGTAGTAAAGCCCTGCCATCTGTGTAAGGCCAGATATTTACCTCGCTGAAGTCGGTACTGATATATTCAGCCGTAGGTGCGAGCGTGGTTAACTCTGGTAGTAAGTGACTGCCAAACTAAAATAACAAGTGAACCGCCACTGCACTTTGAAGTCATCGTTGCTTTTTTGGGAACTGAAGAGTTTGCATAGAGCAGAGACTTACTGTGTGACTCTTCTTTGTCTTAATTTTTGACAGAGGAGAAGTCTAGTGAAGCGAGTGTTGTATATTTTTCTGGCGTTGCTATTTACGCCATACGTTTTGGCATCAGAAATGCCCCTTAATATGACCAAGGGTGTCACGGATATCAGTGGACAGGTATACAACCTGCACATGATCATCCTGTATATCTGTTGCGCCATCGGTGTTGTGGTTTTCGGAGTAATGATCTATTCCATGATCAATCACCGAAAGTCTAAGGGTGCCGTAGCAGCCAATTTCCACGAAAGTACTAAGGTCGAGATAGCCTGGACCATTACACCTTTCATCATACTCATTATTATGGCAATTCCAGCGACTAAAACCTTAATCGCCATGGAAGATTCTAGTGATGCCGACATCACCATCAAGATCACAGGCTCTCAATGGAAATGGCATTACAGCTATTTCGATCAAGATATAGAATTCTATAGCTTACTCTCAACCCCGAGAGCACAAATAGAAGGAACCGAGGAGAAGGGAGAGAACTATCTCCTCGAGGTCGATAAGCCCTTAGTGCTGCCCATCAATAAAAAAGTTCGCTTCCTGATGACATCTGAAGATGTGATCCATTCCTGGTGGGTTCCCGCATTCGCCGTCAAGAAAGATGCTAACCCGGGTTTCATCAATGAAGCATGGACTCGTATCGATATCCCAGGTACCTATCGCGGCCAGTGTGCCGAGCTCTGTGGTAAAGATCATGGCTTCATGCCAATCGTGGTTGAAGCCCTGAGCCAAGCCGACTTCGACATCTGGGTAGCCGAACAAAAAAATCAGGCCAGCACTGCCGCAGCTGAGGCTGAGGCTTCCTTGAGTAAATCCCTCTCCATGAATGAGCTTATGGCCCAAGGTGAACAAGTATACATGTCCCGATGTGCAGCATGTCATCAGCCTAACGGCATGGGTCTACCCGGTGTATTCCCTCCAATGAAAGGCAGCCCAATCACCACAGGACCATTAACTGATCACTTAGAGATGGTTATCAATGGGAAGGCGGGCACTGCGATGCAGGCTTTTGGAAAGCAATTAACCGCGCAAGAAATTGCCGCTGTAATTACTTATGAACGTAACGCATGGGACAACAACACAGGCGATACGGTTCAGGCAGCTGATGTCAGTCAGCATGGCCAATAGGGAGTAAATATGAATACTTTAACCCGCGAAGCGGAACCTAATATGGAAATGGTCCAGGTTGAAGAAGCCAGCGACCACCATGATGAACATCAAGAACTGTACCCTTCGGGCATTAAACGTTGGCTGTTCACCACCAATCACAAAGACATAGGCACACTTTACCTCTGGTTCAGTTTTATCATGTTCCTCACCGGTGGCGCTATGGCTATGGTGATACGTGCAGAGCTATTTCAACCAGGGCTGCAGCTGATAGAGCCTAATTTCTTCAATCAGATGACCACAGTCCATGGACTTATCATGGTATTTGGTGCCGTCATGCCAGCCTTCACTGGCCTGGCAAACTGGTTGATACCTATGATGATAGGCGCGCCGGACATGGCGCTGCCAAGGATGAACAACTGGAGTTTTTGGATCTTACCCTTTGCCTTCGCCATCCTGCTGAGCTCTCTATTTATGGAAGGGGGCGGACCTAACTTTGGCTGGACCTTCTACGCACCACTGTCGACCACTTACAGTCCTGACAGCACGGCACTTTTTGTCTTCTCTATCCATATCATGGGAATCAGCTCCATCATGGGGGCGATTAATGTGGTCGTGACCATAGTGAATATGCGCGCCCCGGGTATGACCTGGATGAAGTTGCCACTTTTTGTCTGGACCTGGTTGATCACCGCCTTCCTCTTGATTGCCGTGATGCCAGTACTCGCTGGCACTGTGACCATGGTGCTAACGGACAAGTACTTCGGCACCAGCTTCTTCGATGCCGCAGGTGGTGGCGATCCTGTGATGTTCCAGCATATCTTCTGGTTCTTCGGCCATCCCGAAGTTTACATCATGATCTTACCCTCCTTCGGTATCATCTCGGCCATAGTGCCTACCTTCAGCCGTAAGAGGCTGTTTGGCTACTCCTCAATGGTTTACGCCACTTCGAGCATAGCAATACTCTCATTCCTTGTCTGGGCACACCACATGTTCACCACAGGTATGCCGGTATTCGCCGAGCTTTTCTTCATGTATTGCACCATGTTGATTGCGGTCCCCACCGGGGTGAAAGTGTTTAACTGGGTGGCGACCATGTGGCGAGGTTCTCTCACCTTCGAGACGCCCATGCTGTTCGCAGTCGCCTTCATCATACTCTTCACCATAGGGGGTTTCTCGGGCCTGATGCTGGCCATCACCCCGGCAGACTTCCAATACCATGATACTTATTTCGTGGTGGCACATTTCCACTATGTGCTGGTAACGGGTGCCATCTTCTCCATCATGGCCGCCGCTTATTACTGGCTGCCGAAGTGGACAGGTCACATGTATGACGAGAGGTTAGGCAAGATACATTTTTGGTGTTCAGTAATATCGGTCAATGTGCTCTTCTTCCCTATGCATTTCTTAGGCTTAGCGGGCATGCCAAGACGTATCCCCGATTATGCGGTGCAATTTGCCGATGTTAACCAGATAGTCTCCATAGGCGGCTTCGCCTTCGGACTGTCTCAGTTTATCTTCCTCGCGCTGGTCATCAAGTGTATACGCGGTGGCGAGAAGGCAGCGGCAAAACCTTGGGAAGGCGCTGAAGGCTTAGAGTGGACACTGCCTAGCCCGGCACCCTATCACTCATTCACTACACCACCCGAGATAAAGTAGATATGAGCAATAACCAGGGCAAGTCTAATCGAAGACTCATCGGCATGCTGATTGCTGGTGCCGTGGGCATGTTCGGCTTCGGCTTCGCCTTGGTGCCCTTATACGATGTGCTTTGCGAACAATTGGGCATCAATGGCAAAACCCAGAACAGTGCCAGCACTTACAAGCCGATCACAATCGATGAGAGTCGCACCATTACCATAGAATTTATGGCGCAGATCCAGAGTGATATGCCTTGGGAATTTAAGCCCGAGGTCAAACGTATGCAGGTGCATCCCGGAGAGCTGATTCGCACTAACTTCAATGCGAAAAATCTGTCTCTAAAGGATACCATTGGCCAGGCCATCCCCTCGGTCTCACCTGGGCAGGGAGCCGCTTACTTCAATAAAACCGAGTGTTTCTGCTTCAACCAGCAGAGACTAACGGCCAAAGAAAGCGCCGAACTGCCACTTATTTTCTTCGTGGATCCGGATCTTCCCGATTCCATAACCACATTAACTCTCTCTTATACCCTCTACAACATCACCGACCGTGGTTATGTCGGCTCAGTTGAGCAAGGAGCAGCAAGATGACAACTAAGCACGAACCCTATTACGTTCCCGCACAGAGTGCATGGCCCATCATAGGGGCAGTAGGATTATTCCTCATCGCATTTGGCGCCGGAAGTTATGTACAACAACTCAAATCCGATGGCGGCAGTGGCGGAATAATCTTACTCACTGGCATAGCCGTTATTATATTTATGATCTTTGGCTGGTTTAGAACCGTTATCGCCGAATCGATGAGCGGCCTATATTCCAAGCAGATGGACAGATCTTTTCGCCAAGGAATGAGCTGGTTTATCTTCTCCGAGGTGATGTTCTTCGGTGCATTTTTTGGTGCCTTACTTTACGCCAGAATGATTGCTGTGCCTTGGTTGGGTGGCGATTCCAATAACGCCATGACCAATGAGGTGCTCTGGCCTGGATTTGAAGCCGTTTGGCCATTATTAACCACACCCGATGGCACAAAAACTGAGGCAATGCCTTGGACTGGCTTGCCGCTGTATAACACCATCATCCTACTCACATCATCTGTGACTCTGCATATGGCTCACGTGAGTCTGGAGAAAGGTAAACGCTCGGCAATCACAGTCTGGCTGGGTATCACCATCTTGCTGGGCATGAGTTTCCTGACGTTACAAGTCGAAGAGTATATTCACGCCTATCAGGAGATGGGCTTAACCTTGGCCTCTGGCGTTTACGGTAATACCTTCTTCCTCTTGACCGGTTTCCACGGCATGCACGTCACCCTAGGAACGGTATTCCTTATAGTGTTGTTTTTGCGAGTCTTGAAGGGTCACTTTACCCCGGATAAGCATTTCGCCTTCCAGGCGGGCAGCTGGTATTGGCACTTTGTTGACGTAGTTTGGTTGTGTCTGTTTATCTTCGTCTACGTCCTCTAATAGAGCCGCTGCGCTTCTCTATGTATGTCACTACGTGAAGTTCAGTATAAAAAATTTCATCGAGTAAGTAGGAGCCATCACCATGGCTCCTTCACATTGTTCCTAGATTAATAAGGTCTTGGGTTCTGGGTGATAACACCTGTGCCTAGTGCCACTAGGATAAATAAGACCACCAGCACAGAGAAGATAACCCTACGCCCCAGGAAATGACTCACAGGCGTCTCACTCTCACCTTTAACCAAGATAAACAGGGCTCGGGCCAGATTAAACATAATGAATAGCAGTAGTAGTACTAAGACGATTTTAAAGATAATTAATAGATTCATCGGTTCTCCTCGCATTGAGTCATGGAGCGCTAGGGACTTGTTCGCTATAGCTACTCTGGAGCTGTTTATCCATTTGGTCAAGTTAGGTTTTTTGCAACTTAGGTGTCTTCTGAAAACACGGGAGAAAATATAATGACTAGCCTCTCTCGACACAGCAGTCAGTATTTATGGGCGACTAGAACAGCAGTGGCTATGTGCTCGATAACTATGTTTCTCATCTTAGTGAAACTAGGGTTTTGGCAACTCGATCGCGCCGAGATGAAGGAGCGCTGGCAAGCTGAATTGACCCATCGCCAATTATCTGCGCCACTGACATATGCACAGTTGGTTTCATTCCCCCCGCAGAGCAAGTCACAGGTTACCGTCTCTCGGTCTTGGCATCTCCTGCATCGAGTCAAATATTCCTATTGGATAACCAGGTCTTTAGAGGAAGGGTTGGCTATTTAGCACTACAGCCCATGCAAATAACCCCCGATGGACCTTGGATGCTAGTAGAACTCGGCTTCATTGCTGCTGGTTTAGATAGACGAATACTGCCCGGTGTTGATGTCATCGAGGAAGAGGTCAGCTTGAATGGTCGCTTGTATCAGAAACAAGCGAACCCTATGAGCTCGGCATTAATGCCTGAATCAGGCTGGCCCAAGCGTATCCAAAACCTTAACCTTGCTGAGATTAGCGAACTACTAGGTCAACCTTTAGCTCCTGCCGTGTTGCAGCCGGATCATCTCGATGGAATTAACTTACCCCATCCCTGGACACCGATACCGCTTTCTTCACAGAAACATAGAGGCTATGCCTTACAGTGGTTTTCCATGGCACTGGCTTTTGCCCTGCTTATTTTATATTTCATCTATAGCAGAAGAGTTAAAACTCCAAAAAAACAACAAGATGAATCTAGAAAGAATAATAATCCTGATCGGACCAATATCGATGAAATGACAGTTGCCAATGTAAACAAGACCAAGTAGGTTAGAGATTAAGCAGTAAAAACTTCGACCCATAAGAAGTGACTATCAAATATGCGTTTCCTAGCCGTCTCGGGAAACTGAATGAGTATGACTCATATGAATTTTATTAGCCTGCACAGGCGTTCATATGAGCTTTCTTAGGAGAGAGTATGAACTCCCCAAAAAGAGCGGCGCTAAACCTTTAATTTTACTTTTCTTAGTCTTCGTCCTACCTGTGGCCGCGGCCAAAATCGTGCTCAGCTTAGATCTCTATCAAGGCGGTGCAACTAATAAGGGAGTGCTACTCCCTATTGGCACTAGCTACCAGAGCCTTAAGATGGACAACCCTAAGCCTAGAGAGTGGCAACTCCTCTACCTGCTACCAAACAAGTGTGATCAGCAATGTCAGGATCATCTCTACATCCTACAACAGAGCCATATCGCCTTAGGCCGAGATCAAGACAGAGTTCACACCTTGATATTACTGAGCAAAGATAGCGATCTCCATGCCCTGGCTTCATACAAATTCGAAACGGCGAAGGCCAATGACGCCATCATAAAAATGCTGGATCGCCAGCAGATGATAGTGGTCGACCCACTGGGCAGTTTGGTCATGCGATATCCCGCGGTGAATGGCATCGACAAGCAGATCATGCAGGGGAAATCACTCATTGTTGACTTAAGAAAGATGCTAAAACTATCGAGAGTTGGCTAATGGGGATCCAAAATCTACTCAGAATCACCCTTGTCTTCACTCTTTGCGTCATTTTAATGGGAGCATATACCCGATTATCCGATGCAGGCTTGGGCTGTCCCGATTGGCCTGGTTGTTATGGCATGATGAAAGTCCCCAGCCAACACAGTGAGCTTATGCAGGCACAAGATGCCTTCCCTGGTCAGAAAATTGAGCCAAAGAAAGCCTGGCTAGAGATGATCCACAGATATATAGCCGGAGCTCTGGGATTACTCGTATTGGTAATCTTCATCCTCTGTTTAAAAAAACTAGATGCCCCTAAGAAGCTACCTACATTGATTGCCATCTTGATCCTGTTTCAAGCCGCGTTGGGAATGTGGACCGTTACCATGAAACTCATGCCCGTTGTGGTCATGTCTCACCTCATTGGCGGCTTCACCTTAATCTCTCTGCTACTCCTGCTCTATCTCAGGACTAAGCCACTGAGGATCCCTGGAGGGGATTTTGTCGCTAGAAAACTCGCTCCATTAGCCTTGGCTGGCATGGGAGTCTTAATCTTACAGATCATACTCGGTGGCTGGACCTCATCAAACTATGCAGCCCTAGCCTGCACTTCACTGCCTATCTGCGAAGGGGACTGGTATAAGAATTTACAGCTCACTCAGGCTTTTAATCCGTTTCAAGGCGAGCACGAAACCTACGAGTTTGGCGTACTCGACTACTCTTCACGTATGACCATACATGTCGCCCATAGATTTGGCGCAATATTAACCACAGGAATTTTGCTCTGGCTTGCCTATCAACTTTTTACTCGCTCCCAATCGGCACTGTTGAAGCGAGCATCACTGGTCTTGACCGGTTTAGTCATACTGCAAGTAGGCCTCGGGATCAGCAATGTTGTGTTGCACCTGCCCTTGGGCATAGCCGTTTCTCATAATGCCGGAGCGGCCATGTTGCTACTGACATTAGTCTTTATCAACTACGCCCTATGGCGAAAAGCTTGAGATAAGAAGCTATCGACAAGAATAATAATTTAAAGGGCGTAAAGCCTAGCGAGGGAAAAGCCATGGCAAAACCACTTTCAATATCAGTAACTGAGCCTAAGACCAACGGCGAACCACTTCAGTGGCGCGCATATTATGAGATGACCAAGCCTAAGGTGGTTGCACTTATGCTGCTCACGGTTTTAGTCGGTATGTGTCTGGCGGTACCTGGGTCTGTGCCTCTACAGCCCTTAATTATTGGCATGATGGGTATAGGTATGATGGCTGGTGCGGCCGCGGCCTTTAATCACATCATCGATCGACGCATAGATGGTCTGATGGCCCGCACCTATAATCGCCCTCTGCCTAAGGGGCGCATCTCTATCACTAAGGCTCTCATCTTCTCCGTTAGCCTGGCGCTATTGGGCTTCGCCTTACTCTACACCTTAGTCAATGAGCTTACCGCCTGGCTCACCTTTGCCAGTCTTGTGGGCTATGCCATCATCTATACCGCTTACCTCAAGCGGGCCACCCCACAAAATATCGTCGTCGGCGGACTCGCCGGAGCTATGCCGCCACTCCTTGGCTGGACGGCCATAACCGGAGAGTTTCATGGTCATGCGCTGCTATTAGTGATCATCATCTTCACCTGGACCCCACCACACTTCTGGGCTCTTGCCATTCACAGGAAAGCGGAATACGCCAAGGTAGATATTCCAATGCTGCCAGTGACACATGGCGTCGAGTTCACTAAGACCTGCATCTTGCTCTATACCTTGCTGCTTGCTATCGCCTGCTTGCTACCTGTTATCGTGGGAATGTGCGGCCCCATCTATCTGGTGGGTTCGACAATATTGAGTTGCGCTTTCATCTATAAGGCATGGGAACTTAAATATGATGACAAGCCAGGATTGGCAATGCAGGTGTTTCGCTTCTCCATCTATCATCTGATGATCTTATTTATCCTGCTCTTGGTCGATCATTACCTCTGGGTATAAACCTGAAGTTCTAAATGATTAGCTCATTAGTGCTATATAGATTCAAAGTAGAAAATGGAGCCTTCCAATATGGCAAAGAAGCTTAGGATAATCGCCGTGGCGCTATTAGGCTTAGTCTTACTCGGCCTCGGCGGTGTGACCGCTGTTCAGCTGCAGAAGAATAAGCAGACCAATGCCATCATCAATTCCCTACAGGACACAGAGCTGGATCTTGCCACCAGCTTCGTGTTTCCAATGGCTAAGCCATTGGCACCTTTCTCCCTCACGGATCAACATGGCAATGCGTTTACCAATAACCAGTTAAGCAATAAATGGAGCCTGTTCTTCATCGGCTACACCTCTTGCCCTGATGTCTGCCCTACGACTATGGGCAAACTCACCGCGGCTTACCCTAAATTGCTAGAAAATGCGGATCTACAAGTGGTTTTCCTCTCCGTAGATCCTCAGAGGGACACTCAAGCTAAACTTTTAAGCTATATGAACTTCTTCAACCCTGAATTTGTCGCCATCACAGGGGGCATGCCCAACTATTCCCGCTCACTCGAGACTTAGGCTTCGTCTATGCCATGGTCGGCGAAGGAGAAGACTATCAAGTCGACCACAGTGCATCTATGGCACTAATATCACCCGATGGAAATAAGGTGGCCATAATAAAACCTAAGTCTTTGGCTCCTGGAAAATTACCACAGATCTCCAATAAAAATCTGATTACTGATATTCAAACCATAATAGCCAATTATAAGGCGGCCCCTAGAAGCTAGAGAGCCAAGTTCCCAGGACCGATAACCTAGGAGCTATCAACTAACTGTGCCAATTTGTAACTAAAAATGTCGACCTTACAAGCATACTAATCTCGGTCACCCCACCTCGTAAAACCCTCGATATAAATATAAAAACCTTTTAATACAATGTGATGACAAAATAGTTGACAGGGCGTATACCTACGACTACCTAACCTGAATGGCATTTTATTTCCCCGTTACCCACTATTTTATTTCTCGGCTAAATAATCAAAAAAACACCAACAAAAGAGGAAATACTCAAGTTTGCCGACTATCTTTTGATCTTGCAGGGATGAAGTAAAGCTATCCAAAGGAAAATTAAATGTCGGAACAAACAATTAAATTGGACTCTGAATTAACTATTCGAAATATTCAGCCCATTTTCGCACAGCTTTCAGAGCTATTAACCCATGACGAAGAACTGCATATAGATGCAAGTCAATTGACCAGGGTCGATACTGCTGGGGCCCAGCTCCTCTACTTATTTTCCCAAACATGTGCTTCCCGCTCCCTAAGAGTCAACTGGTTAGACTGCCAGCCAGAGCTTCAAATCAATTTAGAAAACCTGGGTATTAACATTCCAGAAATAGCCATCCCAGAGTTACAAGCCGAACTGGAAAATCTGAGTATAAACATTTCAGAAATAACTATTCCAGAGTTACAAGCCGAACTGGATGAGGAAAAGTAACGATGAAAAAAATACTCGCTGTAGATGACTCGGCTTCCATGCGTCAGATGGTCTGTTTCACCCTAAAAACGGCTGGATTTGACGTCACAGAAGCCTGTAATGGAGACGAGGCCTTAAAAGTCGCCCAACAAGGCGAATACGACCTGGTCATTTCGGATGTGAATATGCCCATCATGGATGGTCTCACTTTAATTCGTAATCTACGCACCTTACCAAACTATAAATTTACCCCCTTGCTGATGCTGACAACTGAGTCAGGTACAGACAAGAAGCAAGAGGGTCGCTCCGCAGGTGCTACCGGCTGGATAGTGAAGCCCTTCAACCCAGATCAGCTATTAGCAACCGTGCGTAAGGTGCTTGGTTAAAAAACTCCAAATCATCAGATGGATCTAACGGACATTTAATATGGAAATCGATCTCAGTCAATTCAGTCAGGTATTCTTCGAGGAAAGTCTAGAAGGCTTAGACGCCATGGAGTCTGAACTGCTTAACCTCGACGTTAATAAACCCGACGAGGAAGCTATCAACACCATTTTCCGTGCAGCGCACTCCATCAAGGGAGGCAGTGCTACTTTCGGTTTCAGCCAGGTCGCTAATTACACTCATCTGCTGGAAACCCTACTCGATGAGATCCGTGATGGCCGCAGACAGATGACCAGCGAGCATCAAGACATGCTACTGCTCTCCGTCGATCTGCTGCGAAATATGTTCGATGCCTTGATGCGAAAAATCGACTTCGACGACCCCCTCCTCGCTCAGCTAGAGAAGCAATTTACTATCGAAATAGACAAAGGCACTAAGGGCTCAGTCTCTGAAGAGCTGGATTCTAGTAGCGATACATTGGCAGAACAAGAAACGCCCGGTCTCCTACGTTGGGTCATTGATTTTCAGGCGGGTATCGACATACTGCGATGTGGCAATGATCCTTACCTCATGTTCAACGAACTCAGGCAGTTGGGAGAACTCAGTGTCTGCTTGGCCGGACATTCGTCACCTGAATTTAATGATATAGATCCCGAGGCTTGTTATCTCAATTGGCAACTCGAACTCATTACAGACCAGCCCTTAGAGCGACTAAAAGAGGTATTCGAATGGGTCGAAGATGAGTGCACCATCAATTATTCCTCTAGCCCTGTCATTAATGATAATACCGAGCAAGATGATGAACTCTCAAATAGAGACCCCGCCGAAGCGGCTAGTTCTCAGGAACAGCAAGGAAGCGAAGCAGTCCAGAGAGAGTTAGAGAGTAATAAAGTCGATGAGGCCCAAGGGCCCAAACCTAAGGCGGTCTCTCAGGCTAAAACTCCTGAGACCAGCTCGATTCGAGTCAGCATAGACAAGATAGATCTGCTGATAAACATGGTAGGTGAACTGGTTATCACCCAAGCCATGCTTGGCCAGATAGGCCAGCAGGATAAGATAGACGAAGAGTCACTCATATCACTCAAACAGGGACTGGAGCAACTCGCCACCCATACCCGGGATCTGCAAGAGAGCGTCATGCAAATCCGAATGCTCCCCATCAGCTTCGCCTTCAACCGCTTCCCCAGGCTCGTCCGCGATATCGGTCAGCAATTAGGGAAGAAAGTGAATCTAGTGCTGAAAGGGGAAGATACCGAGCTAGACAAGACTGTGATGGAGAAAATCGTCGACCCTATGGTACACCTGGTGCGTAACTCATTGGATCATGGCCTGGAAACACCGGAAGAACGCCTCGCCAAGGGCAAATCAGAAGCTGGCACTATCACCCTCAACGCCTTTCATCAGGGCGGAAGTATCATCATAGAGATCATAGACGATGGAGCTGGCCTGGATACCGACAGAATTCTTCGCAAGGCCAGAGAGAAAGGGCTCGTCGGTCAGGAGGAAGAACTCAGCACAGAGGCAATCCACAAGTTAATTTTCAAGCCGGGGTTTTCCACCGCCGATGCGGTCTCAGATCTCTCGGGACGCGGTGTGGGCATGGATGTGGTCAGACGAAACATCAATGAACTCAATGGCAGCATAGAACTTAAATCCAGCCAAGATAAAGGCAGCCGTTTCACCATCAGGTTACCTCTGACACTCGCCATACTCGATGGCCAGCTAGTCAGGGTGGGCAAGCATATTTATGTGGTGCCTCTGGTTTCCATTCATGAATCATTACAGGTTGAACCTAGCAAAATAAACCGTCTCAGCGACGGCCATGAACTGATACAACTCAGAAACGAATACCTGCCGGTGATCAAGGTGTACCAAGAGTTTTGCCACACCTCTGATGCCAAAGAGATCAAAGACGGCCTGGTCATGGTAGTCGACTCCAATAACGAGAAGATAGGTCTACTGGTGGATGAACTCTTGTCACAGCAACAGGTGGTCATCAAGAGTCTGGAAGATAACTACAACCGGGTTCCAGGCGTATCGGGCGCCACGATTCTCGGTGATGGCACGGTCGCACTCATCATAGATGTTACCGGATTAGTGAGTATGGCCGGTATTGCCAGTATGAAAGAAGACGCAGCCTAACAAGGCTCAGAATTAACACGCTAGATAGCGCTAAAGATATCAAATTAAGGAAGATGGAGCCTGGAGCAATGACAGAGCAAACTCAAAGTATGCAGCCCCAATATGAGCAGGGGATAAAGCAAGATAACGATGAAGACAGCCAGCAGTACCTGACCTTCATCATGGCCAACGAAGAGTACGGAGTCGAAATACTATCGGTACAGGAGATCCGGGGCTGGGAGTCCACCACAGTGATCCCCAATGCACCCAGTCATGTGAAGGGGGTGATTAATCTGCGGGGCACCATAGTTCCCATCATAGACCTCCGCCAACGCTTCGGCATCGAGGTCTTAGATTATGGTGCTACTACTGTCGTTATCGTGGTCAAAGTTGCCATGGCTAACGAACATAAGGTCATAGGCATAGTCGTCGATGCGGTTTCCGATGTATTCAGCGTCAATAATGACGATGTACGTGACGCACCCAATTTCGGTGAAGACACAGATCTATCTTTCATCAAGGGCTTGACCAATGCCGGTGAGAAGATGGTTATTTTACTTGATATCAATAGATTACTCGGTAGTGAAATCTTACCCGAGGCAGAACAACTCTCTAACTTAATCAATACGCTTGATGCTCGCCAGCAGCAAGCGGTTAATGCGTAAACTGGTATAACGAGGATAAACGAATGGAAGCACAAAACTCCAACCTATCAAATGTAAACAGCTTACCAGTTGCCGGATTGGTGGTCAGCGTCGTTGCATTAGGGTTATCATTTGCAGGACAAGCAGGAAGCTGGGTTGCAGCAACCCAAATTATTGCAATCGTACTCATAGCCGCCGGCGTCATCAAGTTTAACCGCTGGCATAAGATGTTTGAACAGGCGTTAACCGAGGTCAGTAACGCCTTGATCAGCAATGAAGCACCTAAATTTTCAGACTTATCCCTGCCTGGTTGGGAACTTCTCACCAGCCGAATAGACGAGTTATATCAGAAACGTCAGCGGGACGAGACTAGTCTGAAGGCATTAGACATCTGTAACGCCAACGTCATGATGGCCGATGCAGATCACAACATCACCTACCTCAATGACGCGGTCAACGTCATGATGACCAAGAATGAGAAGACGCTACAGACCGAACTAGCTAGCTTCGATGTGAAAAAGTTAGTCGGACAGAATATCGATATTTTCCATAAGAACCCTGCTCACCAGAGACGCATGCTCGACAGTTTAACTACCACCTATGAAACCACCATCCAGGTCGCTGGACTTAACTTTAACCTGATCGCCAACCCTATCTTCAACGATGGTGTTCGCACTGGAACCGTGGTTGAGTGGCAGGACATCACGGCTAAACTCGCCCGTGAGGTCGAAGAGAAACAACAGGCCGCCGATACCAATCGCATCAAGCAGGCACTGGACGTATGTAAAGCCAACGTCATGATGGCCGATGCCGACTACAACATCATCTATTTCAACGAATCACTCAACGAGATGCTCAGCGACAATGAACGCACCCTGCAGCAGAGTCTTGCCAAGTTCGATATGAAGACCCTGATGGGCACTAATATAGATATATTCCATAAGAATCCGGCACATCAGAGAGGCATGCTAGACAGGCTCACCAGTACTTACGCCACCAGCATACAAGTTTCTGGACTCACCTTCGAGCTTATCGCCACCCCGGTATTCGATGATGGTGAAAGAACAGGAACCGTAGTCGAATGGCAAGATGTCACGGCTAAACTAGCCAAAGAGAAAGAGGAGGCGCAACAGGCCGCCGAGACAGGACGCATCAAGCAGGCACTGGACGTATGTAAAGCCAACGTCATGATGGCCGACGCAGACTACAACATCATCTACTTCAATGATTCCCTCAACGAGATGCTCGGCGAGAATGAGAAAACGTTACAACAGAGCCTGAAGAAGTTTGATATGAAAACCCTCATGGGCAGCAATATCGATATTTTCCATAAAAACCCGGCTCACCAGAGAGGCATGTTAGATAAACTCACGGAAACCTATGCAACCAGCATACAAGTCTCCGGACTCACCTTCGAGCTCATCGCCACCCCGGTATTCGATAACGGTGTCCGAACAGGTACTGTGGTGGAGTGGCAAGATGTCACCGCTAAGTTGGCGAAAGAGAAAGAGGAGCAGCTGCAGGCCGCAGAGACAGGCCGTATCAAGCAGGCACTGGATGTATGTAAGGCAAATGTCATGATGGCCGATGCGGACTACAACATCATCTACTTCAACGAATCACTCAACGAGATGCTCAGCGAGAATGAGAAGAACTTGAAGAAGAGCCTGAATCGCTTCGATATGCGCACTCTGATGGGCAGTAATATCGATATCTTCCATAAGAACCCGGCTCATCAACGCGGCATGTTAGATAGACTCACTGAAACCTTCGAGACTAATATAGAGGTATCAGGCCTCACCTTCGGTCTCATCGCCACCCCAGTGTTCGATAATGGCGAGCGCACCGGCACAGTTGTCGAATGGCAAGATTTGACCGTCAAGCTAGCCAGAGAAGCCGAAGAGCAGCAGCTCGCAGCAGAAAATGCCCGTATCAAGCAGGCACTGGACAATGTCTCCGCCAATACCATGGTGGCAGATGCCGATCTTAACATCATCTATATGAACAATGCCGTGGGTAACATGTTCAGAAATGCACAATCTGACATAGTCAAAGATCTGCCTAACTTCGATGCCAATAATCTTATGGGGGTCAATATCGATGACTTCCATAAAAACCCGGCCCATCAACGAGGCCTGCTAGGTGGACTCACATCCACCTACTCGAGCCAGCTATTAGTCGGAGGGCGTACCTTCAAGGTGGTGGCTAACCCCATCAAGGATGACAATGGCGAACGCATAGGCACAGTGGTCGAATGGACCGATCGCACCGCAGAAGTTGCCATCGAACATGAGATAGATACCATCATCTCATCGGCAGCGGCTGGTGACTTGAGTCATAGGGTCTCCACCGAAGGCAAGGACGGCTTCTTCCTCAACCTCTCTAACGGCCTAAACCGCTTAGTGGGTATCGCAGATAACGTCATCTCGGATGTGGTCAACATGTTCGACGGCTTAGCTAAGGGGGATCTTACCCGTCAGATAAACGGTGAATACGAAGGCCAGTTCGGTAAGCTACAAACAGATGCCAACGCGACCGTATCCAGACTCACCGAAGTCTTAGGCGGCATCAATGAGTCGGCCAACACAGTAACCTCAGGGGCCGAAGAGATAGCTCAGGGCAACGCAGACTTGAGTCAACGAACCGAGGAGCAGGCCGCATCTCTGGAAGAGACAGCGTCCAGCATGGAAGAGATGACGGCGACAGTCACCCAAAGCGCCCAGAATGCCACCCTGGCTAATGAGTTGGCCCAGGAAGCTAACTCTAAGGCCGAACATGGCGGCAAGGTGGTTGAACAAGCCGTCTCAGCCATGGAAGCCATTAACGACTCTAGTAAGCGGATATCCGATATTATCGGGGTTATCGACGAGATAGCCTTCCAGACCAACCTACTCGCGCTTAACGCCGCCGTCGAGGCTGCACGAGCGGGCGAGCAGGGACGCGGCTTTGCGGTAGTGGCTGGCGAGGTGCGTAATCTTGCTCAACGAAGTGCCGGCGCTGCCAAGGAGATCAAGGAGCTTATCCGTGACAGTGTGGGCAAGGTTACCGACGGTACCCAGTTAGTGAACCAGTCTGGTGAAACCCTGGAAGATATCGTGCAGGCGGTCACTAAAGTCGCCGACATGATAAGCCAAATAAGTATCGCCTCGGATCAGCAGTCTGCTGGTATTCAAGAAGTTAACAAGGCCATCTCCCAAATGGATGAGATGACCCAACAGAACGCCGCACTGGTGGAGCAGGTCTCGGCAGCGGGTGAAGCCATGGCCGACCAAGCCAGGAACATGAAAACCCAGCTTGGCTTCTTCCAGACTAGTGGCAATACGAGCTCAGGTATGGCATCTGCGCCACTGGCCCTGGTCTCTGGAGACACCCACGGCAACCTCAGCATCAGTAAAGAGGAGTGGAACGAGTTTTAACACTTAGTTCATAACAGGTAGGGTTTGATCCATAGACAGACCTTGTTTTCATGCAGGGTTTGTCTATCTTCTGTGACTGCAGGTGATTTATTTCAGATATCACAAAAAGTAGATATCGACATTAAACTGAAGACCATAGACGAAAAAAATCTTCTATTTATCAAGGTCTACCTATTCCCTGTAACGGCAGCAGGTTATTACAAAAAAGGAGGTATCGACATTGGAGATCATAGACGAAAAGGAATTTTCTATGACACAGCAAGACTTCGATTTTATTCAGAGTCTTGCTTACCAAGAGACTGGGATAGTTCTTCCTGAAAGAAAGAAACATATGGTCTATTCCAGACTCAGTAGACGCCTCCGCCATTTAGGTTTGAAAAATTTTAATCAATATTGTGACCATGTACAGAGCGAACCTGGCGAGTTAATGAATTTTGTTAATGCGCTGACCACGAACCTAACCGCTTTCTTCAGAGAGGAGCACCATTTCGACTACCTGGATAAAGAGATAGCACCATTATGGAGAAGACGACGCAACAAGCGTTTACGGGTCTGGTCTTCAGCCTGCTCAACCGGCGAAGAGCCTTATAGCATCGCCATGACACTGGCAGATCATTTTTCCGGAGCCGAATGGGATCTAAAAATACTGGCCACAGATCTCGATACTAATGTGCTAAGCAAGGCAGCTAAAGGCTGTTATGCCGAGGACAGTATCACAGGTCTACCAGAGCGATATCGTGAAAAGTATATAAAAACGACCCCAAATGGTATCCTGATGAAACAGAGTATCCAAAAGAAGATCCACTTCAAACAACTCAATCTGCTGCAAAAGTGGCCCATGACTGGTCCCTTCGATGTGATTTTTTGCCGTAATGTGCTCATCTACTTCGATAATGAAACCAAGGCCAAGATCATCGCTAAATTTAGAAAACTGCTCGCCCCGGACGGACTGCTCTTCATCGGACATTCAGAAACTCTGACAAATATATCAGATGAATTCGAGCTTATTGGCCAAACCATGTATCAGCCACTACGAGGCGGTCACGCCAAGATTCATGGAGAGAGAAAAAAAGCCCTTACGGGTTAAAAACAACAAGCAAGCTTATGACTATGACCGTTGGCCAAAGCCAGGATGCAGATTAGACCACAAGGATGAAACTATGATTAGCGTGTTAGTGATCGATGACTCTCCACTAGTAAGGCAATTGCTCAGTCATCTGTTAAACGATGCCGACGATATAAAGGTTGTCGCCACCGCAGAAGATCCCTATGAGGCGCGCAATTTGATCAAGAAGTTCAACCCAGATGTGCTGACCTTAGATATCGAGATGCCCAAAATGGACGGCATCGCCTTTTTAAGAAATATCATGAAACTCAGGCCTATGCCTGTGATCATGGTATCGACCCTAACGGCCAAGGGGGCAGCAGTTACCTTAGAGGCGCTCTCGATAGGTGCTGTCGACTTTATCTCAAAACCTAAGTCAGATCTCACCAATCAACTTATGGGTTATAAGCAAGAACTCATAGACAAGGTTCGCCTCGCCTATAAGAGTAACGCGCGCCCCAAGTCCCTATCTGCTCCAACGATTAAGCCGCTTAATGGTGAAATGTTCAGTAACAGACTCATAGCCATAGGTGCCTCCACTGGCGGCACCGAAGCGATCCAGAGTGTGCTCATGCGAATGCCATCGAACACACCACCTGTGGTGATAGCTCAACATATTCCGGCAGCATTTAGCACCTCGTTTGCCAAGCGTCTGAACAACAATTGCGCAATGAAAGTGATAGAGGCTCAGGGGGGAGAACAGCTCAAGCCTGGAACCGCCTACCTGGCCCCCGGCAGCAAGCACATGATAATCGAACGTAAAGGCGGCTTACTCTTCACCAAACTCGTCGACAGTGACCCCGTTAACCGCCATAAACCTTCCGTTGACGTGCTGTTTAATAGTGTCGCCGAGTCCGCCGCTAAATCCACCATAGGCATAATTCTGACCGGAATGGGCAAAGATGGTGCCAAAGGATTACTGAACCTGAAAAACAAGGGCTCTTACACTATCGCCCAAGATGAGGCTAGTTCGGTGGTATGGGGGATGCCTGGAGCAGCGGTAGATCTGGACGCTCATCACGAGCAGATGCATCTGGATAAGATCCCGCAAAAACTACTATTCCTGCTGAAAACGGAAAACAGTAAGGCGAGTTAAAACATGAGTTCCTAGGCTCTAGAATCTAGGAACTAGGACCTCTCTCCCCTATTCCTTTCTCCATGACCCATCGTCCTCGGGACGCACCCAAGCCTGAGAAAACCAGTAATACCCAGACTTGCTCTTGCTCGGCACAGTGCAATTATATCTGGATCTTCCCGGTGGCAGATCAAACTCAGCACGAATGGAAAATTCGTTTTCACTCAACCAGAGTGGCTTCTTAGCGCCTTGACCCTGAATGAAACACATCATCTGATGGGGATAGATATCACTCATATCCAAACTGATCTTGAGCTCAGGTCGCCAATTTCCATCTTTAAGTTCAGGGTCATTAGGTGTTATCGATAAGACAGGCATATTCAGGCTGTGCATCTTCACCTTGAGACTCGCGAGATCGGCATAGACACCTGCAACAGGGAAACGCGGCAGGGCCGTCAGAGACGAATACGCCCCGGCTGCACCAGACTGCTGACCTAAGCCAACAAAGCCATTGCGACTGAGCATATCCTCGAGAGCCTGATTATATTCACCATAGGGATAAGCCAACATCTTGTGATCTTGTCCTGTGGCCTTGCTAATTTCGGCTTCGGTCTCGAGAATATTAGTCTCGATACGCGACATCCACTGAGCTTCTGATTCTCCTGCCGACTTACGAATAAGATGCTCGTGCCCCCAGCTATGATTGGCTATCTCGGCCCCCTCTTTCGAGAGTTCAATCAACTCCTCCCAGCTCATCATCTCACTGTATTTAGCCTTGATAGGCTCAATCGAGACAAATAGCGTGTAGGGAAAACCGTATTCCTTTAAGATAGGATGCGCCGTCTCGGCAATGCTCTTATAGCCATCATCGAAGGTGATCACTACAGTGTTTTCCGCTATCGCCTTCTGGTTTCTAATCGCGTCCACAACCTGAGACAATGGCGTCACGATAAAACCATTATCGGCCAGGTACTGCATCTGCTCCTTGAACTGAGCTGGTGTCACGCTGGTGATGGCCGGAGTTTCCTCCGACACATGGTGATACTGTAAGATCACCGCAGCCTGAGCCGTGAAGGCCTGAAACGATAAACTGAATAACACCAGAAGCGTTATCATGACATTCTTAAACATAATTAAAACCTCTGAGATGATATGACCCCTGTCGAACTGATCCGTAACAAACAGAAAAATAGACAGCTACTGGCACTCGCCCTGCCCATGATATTGTCCAATATCACTGTGCCCCTGCTAGGCCTGGTAGACACGGCAGTCGTGGGCCACCTAAGCAATGCTTATTACCTGGGTGGGGTCGCTGTTGGGTCAACGATTATCACCTTAATTCTTTGGATGCTGGGCTTTCTTCGTATGGCAACCACAGGGCTAGTCGCCCAATCTTATGGCGCCGGAGACACACAAGCCCAATATAAATTACTGCTACAAGCTGGCAGTTTAGCGCTTATTCTAGGGCTAAGCGCCGTACTTCTGCAACTCCCCATTCTCAATACCGCCCTGATGCTCACCGATGCAAGTCTCGAAGTGCAGAGGTATACCCGGGAATATTTTGAGATAAGGATCTGGTCGACTCCCTTCGCCCTGCTCAATCTGGTGCTATTGGGCTGGCTACTTGGCAGGCAGCAACCTAAGGCCGCCATGTGGCAGTTAATCGTCGCCAATCTGGCCAATATAATCCTGGATTTGCTGTTTGTCCTCGGCCTGGGCTGGGGTGTTCAAGGGGCTGCACTGGCCTCTGTGTTTGCCGATATGTCCGGCTTCCTGGTTGCCTTAACCATGGTCTATAAACAAGTTCAGAAAACGGGTGGTTTCGACTTTTTCAAGCTGTGTAAGAGCCTCAGCTTAACCAGCTACCATAAACTACTCAGCCTCAATGCCGACATATTCGTTCGCAGTCTCTGCTTGCAGATCGCCTTTGCCTTTATGACATTTCATGGTGCCAGCTTAGGGGACAACACCGTCGCCGCTAATGCCGTACTGCTCAACCTCTTGCTGCTAATAAGCTATGCCCTGGACGGTATAGCTTATTACGCCGAGGCCGAGGTGGGTAAGGCCTATGGCCAGAGAAATAAGACGAAGATGCGAGAAGCTGTCACTCTGGCCTGGTTCTGGTCGGCCATTTCGGCAATCTTATTCACCTTAGTATTCGCCTTCGGCGGAGAAAGTATCATCAAGATGCTGACCAACATTGAAGAGGTGCGCTCGGTCGCCGATGAATATCTATTTTGGATTGTTTTACTCCCAATCCTCTCCTTCGGCTCTTATCTCTTCGACGGCGTCTACATAGGGGCAGCCAAGGGCAAGGTGATGCGAAATAGCATGATCATCTCGACATTTGGCGTATTTTTCCCGGTATGGTTTTTCCTGCAAGACAATGGTAATCATGCACTATGGGCCGCCATGAGCTGCTTTATGCTAGCCAGAAGCATAACCCTGACACTGCATTATCGATATAAATTGAGAGATGCAGAGTTTTAGGTTTTAGGTTTTAGGTTTTAGGTTTTAGGTTTTAGCAGACAATAAAAAAGCGAGTAGGCTAATAGCCGACTCGCTTTTTTGTTACTCTTTATAATCTGGAACAAGGGCTTATGCCCTCGAATCTAGAAGCTTCCTTTACTGATACGAGTGCTCGCCAGCCTGGTGCTCGGTAATGTCTTTAACGCCTGTTAGTTCGCCTGGGAACATATCGAGTAACTGCTTTTCGATACCATCCTTCAGGGTCACATCGACCATAGAACAACCGTTACAACCACCACCGAACTGCAGAATAGCCACGCCTTCTTCAGACACTTCCATTAGCATGATGTTGCCGCCATGGCTTGCGAGTTGTGGGTTGATCTCAGACTGGATCACATATTCGATGCGCTCGTTAAGTGAGGCATCGCTACTAACTTTACGCATCTTGGCATTAGGTGCCTTGAGGGTAAGTTGTGAACCCAATTGGTCGGTAACGAAATCTATGCTGGCATCTTCAAGGAAAGGTACACTCTTCTCGTCGACCATAGCATTGAAGCCTGTAAACTCTAGCTCAGTATCATCGGCTTCAACGGCATCTGGTGGGCAATATGAGACGCCACATTCAGCAGTAGCAGTACCAGGACTGATTACAAATACACGAATATGAGTTCCTTCGGGCTGATCTGCTAACAAGGTAACAAAATGAGCCTGAGCTGCATCGGAAATGGTGATCATTAAGACATGCTCCGTCTGGTAAAACTTGACTGTTTTAGTAAGATATAGAGGTATGATACTCCGACTCAGGGCAGCTTTGTAGTCCCTTTGTAAATTGCTTTGACCTTTTAAAAGAGACAATGGAAGAATTTTTCAGCTAGATGTCAGTTTTTATTCGGCATTATCTCAGATATAACCTAGCTTTAACTGTGGCAATAATCTACGCCAACTGATAATTTAACCTTATATTACAAGTATAAAGAACACCATATATGTTTAAAACTGGCCTTTTCCTGCTGACCTTACTCTGCTCACTGAGCCTGGCTTCTCCTGTCATAGCGGCAGATTTACAGAAGGTGATCCCGCTCTCAAATTCGAATTTAGATCCTGTGATCACCTCGCCGGACTCCTTTTTAGGCTACCCGCTGGGGCAATGGCACCTGCGTCATGACCAAGTCAACTATTACCTGAAGCAACTTGCCAGCGATAGTGACAAGGTATCCATAGAGCATACGGGTCAAAGCCATGAAGCCAGGCAACAACTCACGGCCGTTATCACTTCGAGTAAGAATCAGGCAAAGTTAGACGAGATTTTGACACAGCGTCGAGCCGTTAAATCCGGGGCGACACAGGATGGTCCCTTAGTCATCTGGCTGGCATATTCCATTCATGGGGATGAGGCCAGTGGTGCCCATGCCGCCTTGGCCCTCAGTTATTTTCTAGCCTCCAGCAGAGATGAATGGGTTGAAGACTTGCTCGATGAAGCCATTGTATTGATCACCCCGAGTCAGAACCCGGATGGCATGGACAGGTTTTCAACCTGGACCAATAACTACCGCGGCCAGACCGATGTCAGTGATAGCAACCATAAGGAACACAGACAAAATTGGCCCAATGGCAGAACCAACCACTACTTTGCCGATCTTAATCGTGATCTCTTGTTCCTCAGACACCCAGAAACCCGAGGTAGAGTCGCTCTATTCCATAAATGGCAACCTCACTATGTAGGAGATTTTCATGAGATGGGTCGGGATAGGAATTACTTCTTCCAACCCGGGGTTCCATCGCGCACCAACCCTGCGACCCCGAAGACTAATCAGGCTCTGACGGAGAAGCTGGCTCATTTCCATAGAGCAGCCCTAGATGAGTTAAAGCAGAGCTATTTCAGTCGTGAGGCGTTTGACGACTTTTACTATGGTAAGGGCTCAACTTATCCGGATATCAACGGCTCTGTTGGCATCTTATTCGAACAAGCTAGCCCCAGAGGACAGGTACAAATTACTCAAAACGGCGAGCTAAGACTCAGCCAAGCCATCAATAATCAAGTCGCCACCTCTATATCGAGTCTAAAAGGCAGTCTGGAATTAAAAGATGAGCTGATTGAATACCAGAGTGAGTTTTATCAGGGGCGAGACAAGGTCCTACAGCGAGGTCGTCAAACAGGCTTCCTTCTTGGTGCTCCCGCTAACCGAGAACGTATTGAAGATCTCACCCAAGTGTTGACCCAACACAAGATCAAATTTTACTATCTGACTGAAACAGTTCGCCAAGGAAGTCAGGACTTTGCAGCCAATAGCAGCGTGTTTATCCCTATCAATCAGCCCCAAAAGAGCCTACTTTTAGCCCTGTTTGATAACAGCACAGAGTTCGAAGACCCAACTTTTTACGATGTCTCAAGCTGGAATCTGGAACACGCCTATCATCTACAAATGGTACGCAACAGCAAATTAGATATAGATGTACTTTCCAGACAAGCTCCTGCTAAGTTCAATTTTCAGGTGAATGAACAAGCCGTAGCAGTACTCGTCAATTGGCAGCAAGATTTGGCAGCCCCCATGCTGCAGGCCTTGTTACAAGATAATGTGACCGTCAAATTTGCTAAGAAACCCTTTATTATAGAGGTAGCTGGAAAGGCTCATAAATTTCCTGCTGGCACCTTGCAAATACCACTAAAACAGCCCGGAATTTCTCTGGATGAGATCAATAACAAGCTAGTTAAGTTGAGCAAACAATATCCACTGACCTTGTATTCGGTTACGACTAGCGCCGCCATATCCGGCATCGACTTGGGCAGCCCTAACTTCAAGGTAATAAAACCCATAAAACCTTTGTTAATCACGGGTCGGGGCACAGATGCCTCCGAAGTGGGTGAACTGTGGTATTACTTGGACCGCAAACTTGCAGTCCCCGTGACCTTAATCGATGCGGGTCATATTTCCAAAATAAAGTTAAACCGATACACACATGTGATCATGGCAGGTGGAACCTACTCCTCTTTAGATGAGAAATTTTCCAGAAAATTAGGTCAGTTCACCTCAGATGGTGGCACAGTGATCGCTCAGAAAGGCGCGTTAACTTGGTTGAATAAAAATAACCTGCTCAAGAGTGCTATCAAAGGAAAACGTTTCTATAAACAATTATTCGACACCAGAGGTTTAAGCTATGGAGATAAGGAAAAACTCGCTGCACGGCAATCCATAGGCGGCGCCATAGTGGAACTCGCACTCGACCCCAGTAGTCCAATAAACTTTGGCATACGGGGCAATAGACTTCCCATATTAAAGAATAAGGCTATAGGATTAACCACCAGCTCGACCCCCTTCACTGTCGCGGCTAAATACGCCGATGAACCTCTGCTCAGCGGCTATCTTGCCAAAGAATATCAGGCCAGTTTCTCTAATAACCCAGCCATAGTCCTGGAGACTCGAGGCAAAGGTGCCATAGTCGGCCTCGCCGATAACCTGATGTTCCGCAACATCTGGCTAGGCTCAGAAAAAATATACGCCAATGCTCTCTATTTCGTCCCCGCATTGAATTAATAGCAGATCCTAGTTCCTAGAATCTAGAAACTGACCTATTTATAATTATTTACCTAATCTAAGAGTCCTGGTGCTTCTGCTCTCGCCAAACACCATACCTGCACATGAATATGCCGCCTCTCGAACAGGGAGGCAATCTCTTTTGCCGTGGTGCCCGTCGTCACCACATCATCTATTAAGGCGATGCGCTGATAGGGAAAATTATCATCAAGATGAAAGGCACTTTTAAGGTTTTTACGTCTCTGCTTACCGGTTAAACCAGCCTGAGACTGAGTATCTAACCTTCTCACTAGACCATGAGTCTCGATGGGAATATTGAGCTGCTTACTAAGAGTATCGGCAATTATCCAGGCCTGATTGAAACTACGGGCCTTTAGCCTCTTCTCATGTAGCGGCACAGGCACCAGAACCTGAGGACGTTGAATTAACCCTGCCGCTTCTAATTTATGAATACGCGCAATTAGTGCACCGGATAAAGCGGGCAGTCCCGCGAACTGGGCTCGATACTTGATTAGACCTACCCATCGGCCTAAACCTTGGTGATAACTACAAGGGGAGATAACCAGCAGGGGCTCAGTTGACAAGCACACACCACAATAGCGCGATTGGATCTGTAAACCACGTCCACAACCTAAGCACACTGGCTGTTGGTAGAGGCCAGAATTTAAACAGATAGTACAGATCCCGGTATCTGGAAGAGTCACACTTTGATGGCACATAAGACAACGATTGGGTAAACTTGCCGCCAGCCACTGCTTCACGCATTCTAGCCCCCTCTGTAGGGCTTTCTCTCCATAAGGCTTTAGTCTGGTGAGCTTAGCTGTTTTCATCAATTTCCCACTAAGAGGTAGATAAGTGAGTCAAGCACAACTGCATATAGAATCTATAGGCCCGGTATATGCTCCGCAAATTGTCATGCTTCATGGCTGGGGAATGAACAGCGCTGTCTTTACGCCACTTCACCTGTCTCTGTCTGAGTATAGGGTACACTATGTGGATCTGCCCGGCTTTGGCCATAGCTCAGCCATAGAAGGCGACATCTATGATTGGCTGGAGGCACTGATTACACACCTCCCAGATAAGGCTATCTGGGTAGGTTGGTCTCTGGGAGGACTCCTGGCTACATTAGCGGCACTAAACTACCCTGGCAGAGTCAGAGGACTCGTGACCATAGCTTCATCCCCCTGCTTTATGGCCCGGAAAGAGGAGAAATGGCCTGGGATCCCACCCCAAGTCCTGACTGAATTTGGAGAATCCTTGTATAAAGATCTTGGTAAGACAATCGAACGATTCCTGGCGATTCAGGCAATTGGCAGCGCAACGGCGAAAGAAGATATCAAGCAACTTAAAAACTTGGTGCTCTCAAGGCCACTTCCAGACTCCCGAGCCCTGGTTCAGGGATTAAAAATGCTGGAGTGTGTCGATCTCAGACCTAAGCTAGATCAGATTAATCAGCCTTGGCTGAGGATCTGGGGTCGGTTAGATGGACTAGTCCCCAGACGCGTACCTCCTCTCATGCCGGTGAATGACACGCTTTACCAAGATCTCATACTGCCGAAGGCTTCTCACGCGCCCTTTTTCTCTCACAAAGATGAATTTTTAGCCGGTTTTGTGACCTGGATAGAAGAAATTTCAAATTAAGCCCTCAACGAACTCACATAGCTTTATCTTTAACCTAATGAAGGTTATTATTTAACCACAAGAGTTAAGGGATTATCTATGTTAGTGGTCACAAACTATCCTCAGGTACCAATAGCGACAACAAACCCCGCTACCGATGCCGCGCGCGTGGATAGCCAGCAAAGACCGCCTATCGTTCCTACACCTGAACTAGTCAAGAGCCACGAAGAACGCCCCTTCACTCCGCAACACGAGCGCACAGCCGAACAGCCAGAGATTCAAGCTAGACTCAATGAACGAACACTGGGAAAACACCAAGGTGGTGGGCAGAAACAGGAAGAAAAGCAGCAGAAAGAAGCAGAAAAGCCGACTCAAGTAGCCAACATAGCCAGAGATCCCCTCAGAGGAAGACCCGCGCTAAACAGGCGTGATATTCGCATTGCCCAGCAGCCGAACTCTGCACGTGACCACAAACAAACCCAGCCTCAGAAGAGCGAGCTAGTAGCTCAGCCCAAAGATTTTTATCAGGCGGTTTCCCTGCATATAACTAACTTCTATCAAGAGCAGGCTCTTCCAAAAACAGAGCCTGCTATCTCATCTTTTGTTTAACGCAGTAACACTTCACTCGCTTGGCTATTCGTATTATCTTTCTCATCTTCCAAGGCCAGCTGCAGCTTAGCATCATCCTCAGCCTGCTTAAACGCTAGCCTTTCTTCTTGGGAAGCAGTCCTATACAGGCCTTGCTGATAAGCCATACTGCCCCACAATGCCCAAGATAGAGCTGCTTGCTTCATCTCATCGGATTGAGCTTGTGCATTGAGCGTCCCAGTATCGAAGTCGTACTTGAAGCCAGCGGCTTCACGCTCTGGCTGCAATATCACCACATCATCGCCTCGCATATATGCCATGTTCTTGTCATATTGCATCAAGGCGCGTCCAGGCCAATCATCCCTGACTCGAGTCAAGTCTTGTCCTAACATGGGATAGCTGTCGGATATGCCTATCATAGACAATAGAGTCGGTGCCATATCGATCTGACTCACCACTCGCTGGTCTTTCTTAGGCTCGATGCCATCACCTAGAATAATTCCAGGGATCCTGAAGCGAGAAATAGGGACTAAACTCGCACCCCCTACACGACTATCGTGATCGGCCACGACCAAAAATAGCGTATCTTTCCAGTAATCAGACTTCTTAGCTAATTTAAAAAACTCTCCTAGAGCGTAATCCGCATATTTAACCGCATTATTCACCGTCTGTTTAGGCTGCTCATAGAGTTCAATTTTACCATCGGGAAACTCGAAGGGATCGTGGTTGCTCGAGCTAAATACTAAGCTGAAAAACGGTTTACCCTCTTTGTGGAATTGCTTAAACTCCTGGTCAGCCCGGCGCAGAAGATCTTCATCCGATACCCCCAAGAAGCCACAAAAGAGGGATCTTCATAATCATCTTCATCGACAATATTACTGAAGCCATTTCCGAGGAAGAAGCTCTTCATGTTATCGAAATGACTCTCTCCACCATAAATAAACTGAGTCTCATAGCCATGACTTTTCAAGAGTTCGGCGATAGAGAAGAAACCTTGTTGGCTCTTACCTAACTTAACCACAGAGCGTGCCGGCGTAGGTGTAAAACCAGTAGTGATGGCTTCGATACCACGAACCGAACGCGTTCCTGTGGCGTAGAGATTCTCAAATGACCAGCCTTCCTTAGAGAGCACATCTATGTTTGGCGTCAAAGGAAGACCGCCCAGATTCCCCACGAAGCGAGCTCCCAGACTTTCTTGTAAGATGATCACTAAGTTCTTAGGTTTGCCCTGATAACTGGCAGGATTAAAAGAAACACTAGGCACTGCGGCTAACGGGAATTCACTGGGATCTCGACCACTTTCTCGCCTGATTGTGTCGATAATTTTCTGCTCATCCATGCGACCATAAATTTTAGCGGCATTAGCTTCATTGCCCATTTGATTGATGGCGAAAAAGAGGGAATATGCAGAGTTAACCACGAGAGAGTTAACCAGAGGATCATCGGCAAAAGCAACAAGTGCTGGGTTAAGCGGTCTATGGCCTAAACTCGAACGGGCACCGATCAAAGTCAGCACAATCACAGCAACAGCGATAACCGGACGCCAGTACCAGCGAGAATAGGTGAGATCTCGCAGCAAGTAACCACTGAGCTTCCAGCCACTAAAAAGAGTTGCACCGCTGATAAGGAAACCTAAGATCACCTCAAGCTTACGTCCCCCCAGAGCATGGACATCACCTCTTTAGGATAGATGAGGTATTCGATATAGAGACGATTTGGGCGAATGCCATATTCCTGGATAAACGAAGGAGATGAGACTTCCAAGAATAGAATCAACCAGAGTCCTAGAGTCAGCCAGATACGTAATATCTTGTTCCAACCACGGCCAATAGCGTGATCACCGGAAAAAATGGCTGTGCCAAGGGCTGCAATGCCCCACAACCAGCATAAGGTAGCCAGATCCACCCTTAGGCCCTGCAGCAAGAGATGTGACCAGCCATCCACGGCCGAAACACGCTCGATTTGCCAGAGTCCTAAGCCTATACGACTCAGGGTGACGATAATTAATGCAATTAAGCAGAAACTTAAAATGGATCTAAAGGGACCCAAAAAAGAAAGACGAGAGGCCATAGAGCACCCAAAATGTACTTAGTGTAAAAATCCAAAAGTTCTGCATCCAGAACTATGGAGTGGTCCTTGCGCGATTTACTCTAGATTAGAGTGTCCATGATGGTTTTCACCCTCTTCGGAGTAATAGCCAAATATTATGACAGAACTCAGCCACAAAAGTTCACCTTAAATTAATAATCATGAAACACTAAGGACACACAAAACGAACAAGCGTGCCAACCCAAACATAGATTGGCGGAAGGAGTGTAAAAAAAATGTCGAAAGAGAAAACTCTTCCGACATTGATGTCATAGCATTTGGTATAAGAACTCGCTTACATGTTATTTTTTCAGTTTAGCAAAAGCATCGGCAAACGCATTCCCCATGGCCGCATTAGCTTGCTTAGGCTGAGACTTGTTCTGTGACTTACCTTGTTGCTTCGGCTTATTACCAGTTGAATTCGGCCTTTGAGCGGCTCTCGGCGCTGGTTTATCACCGGCCTTTTCATCCAGACGCATGGTGAGAGCGATACGCTTACGCTCCACATCGATTTCCATCACTTTCACTTTCACCACATCCCCGGCCTTGACTACGCTATGGGGATCGCTGACAAACTTATCGGTCAAAGATGAGATGTGTACCAAGCCATCCTGATGAACACCGACATCGACAAAGGCACCGAAGTTAGTCACATTGGTCACCACACCTTCGAGGATCATATCAGGCTTAAGATCGTTAACTTTTTCCACGCCTTCCTTAAATATGGCCGTCTTAAACTCACCACGAGGATCCCGTCCCGGCTTATCCAGCTCGACTAAAATATCCGTCACAGTGGGCAGGCCAAATTTATCTGTAATGAACTCTGCCGCCGACAAGCTACGCAATAATTCAGTGTTACCGACTAGTGCCTCAACCCCTTGTCCCTTCGCCTTAGCTATCGTTTCAACCAGAGAATAGGCTTCAGGGTGAACCGAAGAGGCATCCAAGGGGTTATCACCGTCGAAAATACGCAGGAAGCCTGCGGCTTGCTCATAGGCTTTAGGCCCGAGCCTGGCCACCTTCAGTAGCTGCTTACGCTGAGTAAACTGACCATTTTCATCTCGATAGTTGACGATATTACGGGCTAATGTCTTATTAAGACCAGCCACCTGAGCCAATAGCGGCGCAGATGCCATATTCAGATCGACCCCAACACCATTCACACAATCTTCCACCACGCCTTCCAGTGACAAGGAAAGCTGACTCTGGCTCACATCATGCTGATACTGGCCTACACCGATAGACTTAGGTTCGATCTTGACTAATTCGGCGAGAGGGTCCTGCAGTCTACGAGCGATTGAAACGGCGCCACGAATAGACACATCGAGATCGGGGAATTCATTGGCCGCGAGCTCGGAAGCCGAATAGACAGATGCTCCGGCCTCACTCACCATGATTTTAGTCAGTCTTGGCAGCTCAGATTGGACACTGGCAATCAATTCAGCTGCCAGCTTATCCGTCTCTCTCGAAGCGGTTCCGTTGCCCACGGCAATCAGTTCCACCTTATGCATCTTGGCAAGGTTGGCTAAGGTGCGTACCGACTTATCCCATTGCTTCTGTGGCGCATGGGGGAAGATGGTCGTGTGTGCAACGAGTTTGCCTGTATTGTTAACGATAGCCACCTTAACGCCAGATCTCAGTCCAGGATCTAGTCCTAAGGTTGCCTTGGCTCCCGCCGGCGCTGCCATCAGGAGATCTCCAAGGTTGCGGGCAAATACATTTATCGCCTCAGACTCTGCATGCTCACGCATCTTAGCGATAAACTCAGTTTCCATCTGCAGCGAAATCTTGATTCGCCAGGTAGCCGTGACTACGGTTTTCAACCATGTGTCGACACCACCGATGCCCAAGTTTAGTTTAAAGTGCTCGGCGATAATCACCTCACAATAACTGCCTTGCTTAGACTCATTGCCTGGATCTGCGTTCATGCTGAGGCTCAGCATGCCTTCATTGCGCCCACGCAGCATGGCCAAGGCGCGATGAGAAGGTATCTTGCTTAATTTTTCCGTGTGTTCGAAATAATCGCGGAACTTAGCCCCTTCCTTCTCTTTCCCCTTAGCCATGCGGCTTTCGAGAACAGAGTTTTGGCTGAGGTGTTGTCTCACTTTCTGCAACAGGGCAGCATCTTCGGCGAAGCGCTCCATCAAGATGAAACGAGCGCCATCGAGCACGAGTTTACTGTCTGAAAAACCTGCTTCCGCCTTAATATATTTAGCGACTTCTAGTTCGATATCGGCATTGCGGTTATTCAGCAAGTGCTCGGCTAAGGGCTCGATACCTGCTTCTATGGCGATCTGGCCCTTAGTGCGACGTTTTGGCTTATAGGGCAGATATAGATCTTCCAGACGCGTCTTACTATCAGCCTCGAATAATGCGTGTTTTAGCTCAGGAGTCAGCTTACCTTGTGTATCGATACTCGAGATGATCACATCGCGTCTGTCATTCAAGTCACGCAGATAACTCAACCTGCTATTTAGTGTACGCAGCTGAGTGTCATCTAAGCCTCCGGTCGCCTCTTTACGATAACGAGCGACGAAAGGCACAGTGGCACCATCATCGAGTAGGGAGATTGTCGAACTGACTTGTTGCTCACGAACATTGAGTTCCTGAGCAATGATCTGGGCAATATTTTGCGTCATTTGCATAAAAGTATGGTCGTGCCTGGAGTAAAAGATTCTGATGAGCATCAAGATACCACAGGCTAAGGTGTGCTTGCATGTGAAAGCTACACACTTTGAATTAGTGACAGCTTTCTCTGCGACCACACAAGTTATTCCAGGCAGATATCGCCTCGGCGACACCATTTCTAAACCCTATGTAGGTATTGAGCTTCTTAGTGATCTCACTCTGATACTCGGAGTCGATTGAAGTCGGCACTTCGATCAGATGCAGCCCGCCTCTAACTGCACTTTGGGCAAGGCTATCCATCAGCTGCCCTGTGGTCACACATAAATGACCATAACCGCCATAGGCTTTTATCAACAACCTAGGATCGAACTCTTTATGATTACAGGCATACACAGGCGCATCTCCCGCCTTACCTAAATGAAAGATATTGTTACGCATATAGATAATCGTAACGTTTGCGCCCTGTTTCTGCAGACTGATCAACTCGTTAGCCTGAAAATTAAAGCCACCATCTCCTGTCAATACCAAGATAGGTTGTGAGCTACCAGTTTCGGCTAACTGATCGGCAATGGCTCTGACATAGGGCAAACTGGTTCCCATTGCAGCATACCAAGGGTTAGCCAGATAACTTCGCCCAATATCACAGCCAAGAGAATCCAACTCGAAGCTGGCAAACAGAGCGCTCCCCACCTCGGGCACGAAAATATAGGGCTTAGCGAGCTCTCTCTGAGCAAGATTAATCGTCGAGGCCAGATTATGATACCCGAGCATCTCACTCTTTGGCTTTGGTGACTCCACACCAGCTTTAGGCTCACTGAAAAGTTTGTGGGGCGTTAGCCTAGAAGACTGCAGTATATCCATAACCACAGAGATATCTTGCTCCCACCTCGAGGTTCCCTTCAGCATAGTCTTATTAGGGTGGCTATCCACGGCATGGGTTTGACTACCAAAGGCATTGTTGGTGTCACTCGGTGATATGGCAGTCCCAAGTTCAAGCACATAATCGGCCACAGACTCGATGTAACCCTGGCCATCTAGCTCACTGAATACCCCGTTATAACTTCCTAAACAGAGTGGATCGCTCTCATCCAACATGCCCTTACCAAACCAGCTGGTGGCATAAGGCAGACCTTGCTTACGGCAGAATGTGATTATTTTCGCGAGTAGGTCTGTGTTCAACCTGAGTTTCTCTCCCAGAAACACTAAAGGTGAATCAGCCTTATTGAGCTTAGTCACTATCTCTTGGGCTATCAGCTCTGCACCACTTAAATTCAGTTGCTGAACCTTAGCTAACTGAGTTAAATGACCCGGTAGGCACAAAGACTGAGTCGGCTGAAAGATCAAATCTCTGGGGATCTCAATAAACACAGGTTGGCGGTTTAAATAAGCATAAGTTAACAGCTTCAAACATTGCTCGGCGGCAATATTGGGCTGGCCACTCTGCCTTTGACCCTGAAGGCGTTCTGCGCGGATCCCAAGAGCCTGGAAAGCATTTAGTGCTGCGTCAAGATCGGTATTCCAAGCAGTATGCGGGTGAACGCTATGATGCAATACATGACTATTTACCTCATTCTCCCCAGGAGCACCAGAGATAAACACCACGGGTAATCCTTCGGTTCTCGCCAACGCCGCAGCGCTAACACAAGGTAAGCTGCCTACTGTATAAGTGGTCATGCAAACACCTAGTGGGTTTAACTCAGCCTGGGCGCAGGCACTGAAGCCTGCATGCATCTCATTGCTCGACGGTAATACATCGATATGGGGTTCTAGGGCATTAATCAAATTAGCAACGAAATCACCACCGACACCATAGGTGCGCTTGACCCCGAAAAATGTTAACAGTTCACCTAAGCTATCGCCAAACTGGGGTAATTGACGAAAATATTCATCGCCAAAATTTTTCTCAATTGATGTCGCCATGATCCGATCCTTCTTGATTGGTATTATCGGCAGGCTAGTAGTTATAGGAATGACGCGAGTTGATCGAGATCATATTAGAAAAAATGAGTGAAGATGACTAAGTGGCAAGCTAAGATTACAAACTAGCTTACTTCCCTCTGAGCATTGAGCTCTACTGGCAATTAAAGATGTAGACTAAGCTTTACAGCTTAGAAATGCACTTTCTCGCCAGCACGGTATGTTCAGGCATGCCTCTTCGGTTGATCAGTACCTCGAACCCATGGCGTTGCAATAGTTGTTCGATATCTTGCTTATGCCAGGCAGGCACAAAAGGCTCATACACATGACCGGCCAACCACTTAAAATAAAGTCCAGTAAAGCCAAACCCCTTAAACATCTTCCACCAACCAGACTTGAACTGAATCGATGAGGGCTCACAGATCGCCAGTAAGCCCCCCTCATCTAACACCCGGCGACACTCATCTAGTGCCAAATCGATATACTTAGGCGGCATCTCATGAAACAAAAAACTCGCAGTAATGCCATCGAAACGCTTATCGGAAAACTTAAGCTCTTCCGCTAGCCCTTGAACAAATTTCACTTCTGGATAGGCTTTGGCCGCATGTTTTAACAGATAAGGCGAAGGATCTAACCCCCAAACATCTGTGATATCTTCATCCTTGAGGGCCGCGGCCATCTGACCTCCGGCGCAGCCGAGATCTAAGACACGTTTGCAGCCGTTTAACCAAGTGGCTATATCTCGTCTCACCGGCTTCATCTTACCCAGCATACTTGCATCGAAAGCACTGATATAGCCGCGGGTAATGTTATTGGAATAGTTACCGTTAGGTATGCCGTGAAACTCCTGCTGTAGATATTTAGGCAGGCTCTGTTTACCCAATATTCCATCGGGGAAACTGTCCGGGATTTCCGCGCGACCATTGCCTTTCTTAAAAAGACTGCGAAATAGCCTGCCCACATTGGTCCGGGTCTTAAAATTGATCTCATCGGCCCAAGTGCGAGGCAACTCGATGTTCTGCCAATCTAAAATGACAGGATCGAGAATTGCATCACTTATACCGACCCGCTCATTCATCCTTAAATGCCTTATATTGGATCTTGTTCACGTACCACTCCTTGGCACCCGAAGGGGTTTGTACCACGATTTCATCATCGACCTGTTTGCCGATAAGCGCACGGGACATCGGCGAGTCTATGGTGATATAACCTAGCTTAGTATCCAGCTCATCCTTACCTACGATGCGATACTGCACCACATCACCGGCCTCATTTTCCAGCTCTACCCAGGCACCGAAGAACACCTTACCTTCCTGTTGAGGCGAATAATCGACGATTTTCAGCTCTTCGACCCGCTTCACCAGATAGCGAACACGACCGTCTATCTGCCGCAGCAGACGTTTGTTATAGGTGTAATCTGCATTCTCGGATCTATCCCCTTGAGCCGCAGCTTCCTGTACCTTCTTAGTGATCTCCGGACGATATTCTTTCCAAAGGTACTTAAGCTCCCTGTCCAGAGCCTGCCAGCCTTTACGGGTGATTAACAACGCTTTCATTTTCGATCTCTTTTAAATCTATCGGACAACATCATGGGATGTTGCAGCGCCCAATTATCACTTATTCGATGGAAAAAGACTACTCGGGCCACGAACCCAAATAAGATAGTTTTTCCATCAAATTATAACTTCCCATTTATATACATCTAGCGCCATATCGCGACAAGTTAATCCCTCATTGACCGACACACACCATCAGCTCCTCTAGGCTAAACACGTCCTTGGTTACCAATCGAATACTGTCAAGAATACCTCATCATGATCGAGAAAATCCCTAAACTCCAATTGTTACAATTTTACAGCTATACTGAAAAAGTATTAATAGCCATTTATTTTCAATGGATTACGCCATTTCTTTCGCCACTAGAACAAGATAATATCTGTATCCGTGTAAAGAGTCGCTGGTAAGAGGGATTAAAAAGCGGCTATATTAGCGGCTAAATGTACGTTTAATTATATTCAATATCAGCCAGTTGGCTACCGATCACCATCGGGTTCCAAGAAAAAGGATAATAAGCATGGGACAGGAAACCTCTAAAATTCTCGTCGTCGATGATGATATGAGACTAAGAGCCTTACTCGAGCGTTATCTTATGGAGCAAGGTTACCAGGTTCGCAGCGCTGCCAATTCCGAGCAGATGGATAGGTTACTCGAGCGTGAGAATTTCCACCTACTCGTGCTGGATTTAATGCTACCCGGCGAAGATGGCCTCTCCATCTGCCGCAGACTTCGTCAGCAAGGCAATACTATTCCTATCGTCATGTTGACGGCTAAGGGTGATGAAGTAGACCGTATCATAGGCTTGGAGCTCGGTGCCGATGACTATCTGCCTAAGCCATTTAATCCTCGTGAATTACTCGCCAGAATCAAGGCCGTGATGCGTAGACAGAGCCAGGATGTCCCAGGGGCACCGACTCAACAGGAGGAGGAGATCACCTTCGGCGAGTTTACACTCAATCTTGCAACACGTGAGATGTATCATGGTGAAGAAGCTATCTCCCTCACAAGTGGCGAGTTTGCAGTACTTAAGGTGCTTGTGAGCCACCCACGCGAGCCTCTGTCTCGCGATAAGTTGATGAATCTAGCCCGAGGGCGAGATTACTCGGCCCTCGAACGCTCTATCGATGTACAGGTATCTCGCTTGAGACGTTTAATTGAAAAAGATCCTGCCAACCCCAGATATATCCAGACGGTTTGGGGACTCGGTTATGTCTTCGTGCCCGATGGCACCTCGCGTCGTTAAGATAGCGTGATATCTAATGTCACCAGTCTCACTTATTTGCTTATCTAAGGGGTAAACCAGTTACATGAAGTGGCTGAAAAAACTTTTACCCCGTAGTGCATTTAGCCAAACAGTAGTTCTGATTGGCAGTCTCTTGCTGATCAATCAACTGGTTTCCTATCTCTCGGTCGCGGCCTATTTCATCCAGCCCACCTATCAGCAGATCAACCAGTTGATTGCGCGTCAGGTAAAATTACTGTTTGTCGATGGTGTCGATGTGGGTCGCGAACACCTCACTATGGTCGACGCCCTCAATGCTAAGGTTCCCGACGATGGTATGCATATCTATAATCAGAAACAAGCTCGTGAAGCTGGTATAGAACAAGCCACTTATTATGCTCTGCTCTCATCGCAGATGTCGGAACACTTAGGCGGTAAAGCCGAAGTAAGAATCGCTCAAGGTGAGTTTTTTGAGATCTGGATCCGCCCTCCTCAGGCCCCTTCGGTCTGGATCAAGATCCCCCTCACCGGATTCAACGAATACGATCTATCGCCCCTCACCCTCTACCTGATGGTGATTGGCGCCTTGAGTGTCGCTGGCGGTTGGTGGTTTGCCAGACAGCAGAACAGGCCGCTCAGACGACTGCAAAAGGCGGCAATCTCTGTCTCTATGGGTGAATATCCTGAGCCCTTACCCCTGAGCGGCTCAACCGAGATTGTCGAAGTAACTAACGCATTCAACCAGATGTCCTACAGCATGAAACAGTTAGAACAAGATAGAGCGCTGTTGATGGCGGGCATCTCCCATGACCTACGTACCCCTCTGACCCGCATTCGGCTAGCCTCAGAGATGATGGTTGCCGATGATGAATATCTAAAGGATGGTATCGTCCACGACATAGAAGATATGGATGCCATCATCAGTCAGTTCATTTCCTATATCAGACAAGATCAGGAAAGCATTCGTGAGCAGGAACAGATCAATTATCTCATCCAAGATGTCGCCCAGGCCGAATCCAATCGGGAAGGCGAGATCCAAGTGGTACTCAACGAGTGTCCGGAGATCCCGATTCAGAGCATTGCCATTAAACGTATCTTGAGTAATCTGGTAGAAAATGCCTTCCGTTATGGCAATGGCTGGGTCAGGCTAAGCTCTCACTTCGACGGACGGCGTGTAGGATTTAGCGTAGAAGACGATGGCCCGGGTATTCCGGAATCTGAGATCCCTAAGTTATTTCAACCTTTCACTCAAGGCGATACAGCCAGAGGAAGTGTAGGTTCGGGCCTGGGACTGGCCATCATCAAGCGTATCGTCGATCGCCATCAAGGCGAAATTGTACTGACTAACAGAGTCGCCGGCGGTTTACATGCTCAGGTCTGGTTACCCCTCGAATAAATCACTCATCCAAGATCAATATGTACTCAGCTGATTATAAAAATAATCAGCTGAGTAAGTGTCACACTAGTGACATGAATCTGTAACGCTAATCCCCTAGTCTTGCGGAAAATATCCTTGCCTGGCGTGATACCGATGAAAATATCCACCCTATCACTTTCAGCTTCTGCCATCTTACTCTTACTTGCTGCTCTGCTAGCCACAGTGGTGGTTTGGAGTAATGAGCAACGCCAAATTATTGAAACACAATCAAATGAACTGCAACAGTTACAACAGATGTTTTTAGTTGAAGTGAGACGAGAGCTTGACGGCTACTTACATAGTGGGGATGCCAGCCAATTAGAACGCGCCAAAACTCAACTGGAGCAGATAGAATCATCGTTAGCACAAAATAAGGATCCAGATGTGGATTCCCTTAGAGTGTTACTACAAGAGTTTATTCAAAGTCTGGACACTGACTATCGAGCTGCAGGTAAACTTGCTGGTAACCCGAGACAACTTCTGGCTTTTGCAGAAGCTGAGATGCTGGACAACAATCGCCAGCTGGCCGACTATACCTATATTGGTCAGGGAGAGAATGACTCGCTCTCTGATGAATATCTGCGCTTGACTCGCCAGCTGCCTCCTCTGGTTTATCAACTTTCACAATTGACTCAAGACTATCTCATCGGCAAAGATCTTCGACTACAAGCCATTCTGCAAAGCACAATCGATGAACTTAATCTTTGGCATGACCAGCTAGACTCGCTGCCATTGTTCGGCATCTTCGACACCTTGGAGGTCGATGAGTTTGCCTTAGGCGGTGCCGATGAGGAAGTGGTCGAAATCGGTGAGAACTATAGATCTGAGTTACTGAGCCTGAGTAACAGATACAATAGAGAGATCAGCAACACCTATAACCTGCTGCAGGATAACCAGCAAATTCAGGAGCAACTCAGGAGCTCTATCGCCGAAGTAGAGCTGGCTATGTTCACTCTTAGCGCCACTCAAGCGGAGCAAAATCAAAGGCTGAAGCAGGAACTGCAATTCGCTCTCTATGCCGTCGTTTCACTATTGGCCCTGTTCGCTGTCATCTACTTAATGTTGCAACAGAGCCGAGTTGTATCCCCCTTGAAACGCCTTAACCACGCCTTCCAAACACTTAGCGAGTCCAATAGCCGTGAACGACTCGAGATCAATAGACGATGTGAGACGGGGCAGATAGCAGGCCACTTCAATCAACTGCTACAAAGATTCGAAGATGAAGATGAATCCCAGCGTCAACAGATGTCACTGGTATCTCAATCCCTATCCAGGTTAGTCCAACGGATCTCTCTGATAACCCATAGCGCAGATGAGACCCAGAACGTGGTTAGTCAGGCACAAACTCAGACCGATGAGATACGCAACCTGGCACATGAGGTAAGCACCACATCAGCCCTAGTGGAGAGTAGCGCCGAACAAACCATGTTACAGATGGAAACCAGTCAGACAGAGGCCGAAGCTATGCTGCAGGCAACCGAAGAAACACAAATAGCCGTAATTCAATCCCATCAATCATTGTCTAGTCTGACCACATCTGTGGAAGATGTGTCCAAGATCATCGACGTGATAGGTAATATCGCCGAGCAAACTAACTTGCTCGCGCTCAATGCCGCCATCGAAGCCGCAAGAGCCGGAGAACAAGGCCGAGGATTTGCTGTGGTCGCCGGTGAGGTCAGGAATCTTTCCCATAGGACTCAGGACTCATTGAAAGAGATCATGACGATTCTAAATCAACTCAATCAGGCCAATAGCGAACTCGAGGTCAGTATGACTGGCATAGAGCAGGCCACACAAAGGCAGAGGGAACGAGCTCAAGGCTTATCCACTGTAGCTTTATCTGTGCAGGCTCAGGCGAGCGAGATGGCGATGACGGCAAAGCAAGGCTCCATCAATGCGCAACAGCAGGTCAATTATCTGGATGAATTTGTACACGCCATGAGCTTACTCAAAATTCAAGCCCAGTCAGCGTCGAAGCAGAGCCAAGTGATTGGCGGTGAAGTGCAACAGAGCGTGCAAGATATCGAGGCTAATTTAGGGATCTCAGCCCCTAAAACAGGACTAGCACAAGCCGCATAGCTTCTTTTGTAGACTCTAGTGTTAATTTTAATGTTAATATCTCGATAATATTAAGTCGCATTTAACATTTTTCAGGATGAAGATGAAGCATACTCACTTGCTAGCCGGACTTGCCATCACGGCGAGCATGACCACAGCTCTAACAATAAAATCAGCTCAAGCAGCTGAAGAGACGACACAAAATCCGTACGCTGTCTCTATTTTAGCTGGGCTAGAATCTTATCCCGACTCTGAATCCAGCTCCATGTCTCGGGGGGAGGATTATCATTTATTTGGGATGACTTGCGCTACAATAATACCTATCAACTAGACACCAATTACTTCAGAGTTCGTGGCACTTATTATTACGAACTTGATTCAGAAAAATATGATGAAGACAGATTCAGAAACTCCGCAGATCTGAAGTTCAACTATCAACGTCCTTTTGCCAGCTTCGGTGAAGAACAAGAATACCTGCTCAGTTTTCATGGACGCTATGAAGGCCACTACAACAGTCAACAACTAGAAGAGTTTGAACAGCTTGTTGTTGCAGGGCTTGCCCTTAACACCCACTTCACCGACGTCAATCACTATGATCTTGGGCTGACATTAGGCTTAGCTTATAGCGAAGAAGAAAAAGATGATGATTGGCCCCGCGAAGAGATGGGCCATGGTGAAGATGTGCTTAATCGGGCCGGGTTTGGTTACTTCTTCGAGTGGAGCAACGCTTACACTTTCGCCCATACCGGTGTTCAGCTGATTGCAAAACTCAGCCGCTATGACGGCAACTGGTCCTATGATAAAGGTCAGTTCTATACTGTCGACCGACTCACATTTGGCGCCGTTATACCACTTGCCGATGAAAACAACCTGCTGCATTTCACCAGCCAATACATAGATCGTGACTATGAGTTAGACCTTCTCGGCTTCAAAGACACCCTGTACCGTGTGGCAGTCGAATACGTTCACTATTTTTAATCACCGAACATATGTCTATAAATAACCAAGGAAACATCAGGCTCCTTGGTTATTTCGTCCTTTAAACGCTATTACAGAGCCGCCAATACCGCTTCAGCCTTGCTCACTTCAAAGGTCTTAGGCGCTTCGACATTCAACTGAGTCACAACACCATTTTCGACAACCATGGCATAGCGTTGCGAACGTACGCCACCAAAACCTGCCGTGTCCATCTCTAAACCTAGCGCCTTAGTGAAACTGGCATCACCATCGGCCAACATCATCAACTCAGATGCATTTTGAGCTTGGCCCCATGCTTTCATAACAAACGCATCGTTGACAGAAACACAGGCGATGATATCGACGCCCTTAGCCTGAAACTGATCGGCTAATACCACATAGCCCGGCAGATGAGACTCTGAGCATGTGGGTGTGAATGCACCCGGAACGGCAAATAACACCACTTTCTTGCCAGAGAATAGCTCGGCCACGTTATGAGTCACCATGCCTTCATTGGTCAACTCGCCTAACATAACGTCTGTGGGTAACACTTGTCCTTGCTCGATCATCTTATGTTTCCTTTTCATTAAATGGTTAGGTTCAATGCTAGTGCTATTCTGACAAAAAATATACAGAGAAAATTGAACCTGGTTCGGCTCAATATCCACCTAGAGAACGCCAAACTTATGCTCACAGAAAATGACCCCAGGCGATTAATGACTTTAAATCACATCATCAGGCCTAAAACTCACTAAATTTAACGATTTACTATTGTGATTCAACTTGTTGTCGGCTAGTTTAAGAAGTTAGCTTATCTCTGTTGGTATGACTGACTCATGAAAGATGTGATTTTCTTCGACTCCTACTACTTACCGGCCTTTCTCAACGTTTTTATATTATCTGTCGGTATATGGTTGTTATCGAGAAACTTCTATTCACCTATACTCACCAAGTTAAAAGTATGGCATCCATCCCTATGTGATTGTTGTTTTTTTACTATTACCTTATACCTAGTCCTAACTTTCTATATGGTGTGATATGCCCCTAACAAGATTTGTGATCCCCTTAATATTAATCATTACTGCAAGCTTTATGGGCAGCAGCATATGGAATATGTACATGAATGCCCCTTGGACGAGAGACGCCAAGATCAGGGCAGAGATAATCCAGATAGCCCCTAAGGTATCGGGACAAATCATCGCGATACATGTGCAGGATAATGATTATGTTGACAAGGGGACCTTAATTTTCGAGATTGAGATGACCGACTATGACAATAAGATCAAGCAAGCTGAAGCCAGATTAGCAGCATCACAGGCGACACTGAATCAAGCGAAGAATGACTACAATCGCGATAAAGACTTACTCCCCAATAATTTAGTCTCTGAAAAACAAGTGACTAATGAGCAGCTTAACGTCAAGGCTCAACAGGCCGTTTATGACCAGGCTCAAATAGATCTCGAAGTCGCTAGGCTGAACCTAACACGCACAAAAATATTCGCCCCAGAGAGTGGCTACATCACCAACCTAAAACAGCGGGTAGGCAACTACATCAACACGGGCCAAACCTTTGTTGCCCTGGTCGAAGCCAACTCTTACTATGTTCTCGGTTACTTTTCTGAAGCCAAGATAAAATTTATACAAGCGGGTCAAAGCGTCGATATTTTGCCTTACACCAGTGAAGAAGTGATTTCAGGTAAGGTTCAGAGTATTGGCAGAGCCATAGTAGACCAGAGTGCCGATCAGTCAGGTCTACTGCCTGATGTGCAATCAACGATTCCTTGGGTCAGATTAGGCCAGAGAGTACCCGTCAAAATCACCATCGACAGATCAATACTCAAAGAACACAGACTCATTGCCGGCACCACAGTTACAGTCACAGTAAAAGACTAGTCATGAATTATTGGGGGAATAAAGAGGCGACTCAGTTCGCCTTAAGAGTCTCAATAAGTGTCATTGTCACTTGGTTGATCTGTTTAAGGCTCAACTCAGAAGCCACCAGTGCGGCCATGATCTCAATCATCATAATCTTGATGGCTGGCAGTCATGGTGCCAACCTAATCAAGTCCTTCTACCGTGCTGTCGGTACCATTTTGGCCAGTGCATTCGTCCTTTTCGTCTCTTCGACGGCATTGATAGATGCATGGCTATTCAATGGATTTATGATTCTGTGGATCGTGACTTGTGTAGGGCTAGCCGCGTACCTGCAAAATAGTGTCTCCTATGTTTTTGGCATGGCCGGTATGACAGCGGCAGTGATCGGCTTTCCCCTGGCATATTCACCTGAGATAATCTCAGTGTTTGACAATGTACAGGCCAGGTGTTTTGGTATTCTGATCGGTATAGCCGTTTCAATCATAGTAACTGCAGTGATTCCCTATGAGGATGACATAAAACGCATACTTCCCATAAAGAAGGCCACACTCAAGTTTATTGCCAAGGTATTCTCTGGCTCGACACCTCAAAAGTCACAGCAAGCCTTCTCTCAGTATCTGGGCTTAATAAGCAATAATAAACAAATACCGATTAATAGCTTAGTCGGTAGCAAGGCTTCTCTGGAACTCATAAAATCACAAAGAGATGCGTTATTCCACTGTGTCTCACTCGCCATTGCCGCCGTCAAGATCAGACATATGCTCAGAGCCGCCGATGATACCAAACTCGAGCATTTAATCGCCGAGATCATCGAAGAGATTCATGGAGGTGAACTTGATACTCAGTTGCTGTTCGACAAGATAAAGATAATTGTTGATGGCAAAGACAAAATACAGATTGAGAAAGGTATTCAGGCTGACATTATCAATAAGCATCTCGCGGTACTGATCGAAAATTTAATCTGGCTTAATTCAGACAGGATCGCAGTTGAGTCCCAGCGGTTCAAAAGGCAGGTAAGCCGTTTTTTCACCCATACGGATCTGCAAGATGTGCTTCGTAGCATGCTCAGGGCTGCTCTACTTCTATCTGGTATCTCTTTTATCTGGATTGAAGGACAATGGGAGCACGGCATGAATGCCATGCTGATGGCGGGGATGTTGTGCTCGATGAACGCAACACTGCCTAACGCTAAAATAGGTAATACCAAAGTATTGCTGGCTCAGCTGATCATGGTTGCCTTCGGATTCTTGATCACGTTTGCCATAGCTCCTTTGCTTGAACCCAAAATCATGTTCCCTGTTATGTTCGTCTATCTGCTCATCACCTCCTATCAGTTTGTAGTATGCACCAGCGCTAACAAGTCAGTCTGGAGGTATATGCTTATTTTTTGGTCCAGCTACATACCCTTAAGCAATATCCCGACGCTGGATTTCGGCGGTTTTCTTAACACCGCCATGGCCAATGTATTTGCGGTAATGATGATCTTGGCGGTTTATATGATAATCCCCAGTCGCAAAGATACTGAGATTGTGATCCACTCAATCAAACGAACCCTCAAAAAACTCAAACCTAATAGCGGAAATTCAGACCTATCATCCGACTTGATCCTGTCCGCCTACCCGGTATTGGTACGGCAAGACCACACCAAGGTATACATAGATCGACTTATTTCCATCGGTGAATGTTTTAAGTTGAGCGAACTCGATCTATTAACCGATGACAATCGAGTCCTCATCCGCCAGTTACTCTCTAGCATCTTAGAGAACAGGCATAATGAAGATAAGATAAGACAACTACAGCGAATAGCCGAAACTAATATGCAGCGACATAATCAAGCTAGCGACCACCAAGCGTACAGTGCCTGGTGGCAACTCAACATAGCCTTGAAACGATTATGTGTGAGCCAAAGTATGATAACTGAGCCAAATGAGCCTTGAATTTACACGCATGGCAGTCGCCGCCAGAGCGACAAAAGAGGTGACATTTAGACGCTGCCAATGACTGCTCAGCCTGTCATAGCGGCTTTGACGTAAACATCGAAGCGATTTTTCTTGGTAGCTATCACCATAGAGGGTTTCACCCCATCTAAGTCTTCCGCATAGTCAGGTCGCTTGACTACCACTCGCTTACTCGCGAGTGCCATAGCAGGGGCAAGTAAACCATCGGCATCCATGTCGGCACCGACCAGAGATTGAAACACCCGCATCTCTTTTTTTACCAGAGCCGACTTTTCTCTATGGGGATACATGGGATCCAGATAAACCACATCGACCTCGTTACCTAGCTCGCTAACAGATTCCAGGCTAGAGCCATGAACCAGGATCATCCGCTCACGCATCCAGTCACCAATATCAGCATCCTCGTAGGCACGACGCAAACCATCTTCGAGAAGCGCAGCAACAACAGGGTGACGCTCAACCATAGTCACGATGCAGCCCAGGCCTGCCAACACGAATGCATCACGTCCAAGACCCGCTGTGCCATCAACAACCTTAGGGTTAACTCCTTGCTTCAAGCCTACAGCCTTAGCAATAGATTGACCGCGTCCTCCACCAAATTTGCGCCGGTGAGCTACGGCGCCGGAAACAAAATCGACACTTATCCCTTTGAGTTTGGGCTCGTCACGCTTATTGAGGATCAAGGTATTATGTTCAAAAACCAGCTCAAACTCAGCATCTTTATCGAAAGTGAGCCCCCAGCGCTGACAGATAGCTTCTAGCGATGGATATTGAGCATTGAAGAAAATGCCTAGAGTGGGATTGGCCGGCTTGTCTTTGATCACGTTAACTCGAATGTGGACGATTATCTCTCCATTATGCCAAAAGCGCTGCCCAGTGAATACAAGAGCTTCTCGGCAAGCTGATTTACCTGCGGAGGTTAAGCCACTATAATGCGCACAATCACTCGAATGAATCTAATCTTTCAAGTCTCTCACCTTAGGTTCAAGCTAAATTTTGGAACTCTCATGCTCAGTTATCGCCACGGCTATCATGCCGGAAATTATGCCGACGTATTAAAGCACGCGCTCTTACTACAAGTGCTGAAATCACTGCATAAGAAAAATAAGCCACTGGCCTATATCGATAGCCATGCAGGTGCAGGTGGTTATGCCCTTACCGATGAGTTTGCCCAAAAAACCGGAGAATACTTGGACGGTGTGGCTAAGCTTTGGGACAAGGAGGATCTACCAGAATCACTACAGCAATATATGGATGATGTTAGGCACTTCAACCAAGGTAAGTCAGAATTAAGCTTCTACCCCGGCTCACCAGCTTTTGTCGATATGAACATGCGCCAGAAAGATCGCATGGTATTACATGAGCTACACGGTGCCGATCATGCCCTGCTTGACGAGCAACTCGGCGCAGATAAGCAAGTGCGCGTCATCAAAGGCGATGGTTTAGCTGGGCTGATAAGCGCTGTTCCACCGCAGGAGCGCCGCGGTGTTGTGCTGATCGATCCTAGTTATGAGATGAAAACCGACTACCAGGATGTTCCCAACGCGTTAATCAAAGCCTATAAACGCTTTTCAACTGGCGTTTACATGCTCTGGTATCCTGTAGTAAAACGAGCTCAGACCGAAGAGATGCTTAAGATGCTCATCGGCAGTGGTATCAAACGTCAGCTTAGAATCGAACAAGCGGTGAAAGCCGACAGTGATGAATTTGGCATGACAGCTGCGGGCCTTTGGATCATCAACCCTCCCTGGCAGTTAGATGAGACAGCCACAGAGATGCTCGACTATCTCGCTCCCTTGCTTAATCAAGGCGGCGGCAAAGTCTCAGTAAAATGGGAAGTCGGCGAATAACCAGCTAACTCAAACACTTTAAAACAAAGAAGCCGCTATTATGCGGCTTTATTTTGGTTAAACATAAACTTGCGCTGAACATCGGCAGAAGATTGACACTAAAACTGCTCACAGTATGTCCCTTGATGGAAGATCATCTGCCATTCGCCGATATCCTCATTGAGTTTCCACAGCGAGCTTCTCAGTGAGTAACGGACAGTAAATTCATCCTGCTTCTTCATCGTGGCCCGATACCGCAGCTGAGCGAGATCCTCTGATAACATTATCAGCTCGAAACTAGTGGCACAGAAGTTTGGGCACTTCTCTTTAGGTAAACATTCGAGTACTTCCCGCTTACCAAAACTGGCACCGGACGCACCAAACTCATGAAAATCTTCATGAATGAGCAGATCTAACTCCGCGGGTGATGAGCGGACATCGGACTTAAGCAAGTAGAGTTCTAACTCGACGAGTTTTTGCTTTAAACTAGTTAACATGCAATCCCTCCTTCTCTCAGTACTTAAACTTAAGTTAGCACAAATCAATAATTTTGAAGGCTATTTGACTTAAACATGGACTCTATTTCGATAAAAAACCACTCCATTACTGGGCCATAGGCTTTATCTCGGCGATTAACCACACCCATTTCAACTAATAAAGGATCAGGAATATATTCCGTCGACAGTTCGACAACATCGCCTGAATACCATTCGGCATTGACCACATGCTCGGGCACGAGTGCCCAGCCAACGCCACGTATAACGAGTGCCGTCATATAATAGTAACTATCGATATACCAATGGTTCGGCGATAGCGCTTTGGCCAGGCTATCGCCGACACGATCACGGATCACTAGCTGACGATATTGATTGAGATCGGCGATGCTTGGAGACGAAATTTTTGCTAATGCGTGTTTAGGTGACACTATCAGTGACTGCCTGAATTGGCCGATAGACATAAACTCTAATGAACCCGGTAACTCCCTCACATGAAAAACGATGCCCATATCGGCCTTACCTTCATCGACCCATGAGGCGATATCATCTCTTGAGCCATTGATAATCGTCAACTTCAACAGAGGAAATTGTATTGCGACTTGCTCGAACAAGAGCTCGAAAGCGTTAACTGGAACCGCTTCATCCATCGCCACAGTTAACGCGATTTCCTGACCGGTACTGAGAGTCATGGCACGAGATTGTAATCGCTGGCACTGTTCGAGTACGGCTTGAGCCTGAATAAACATATCTTCTCCATGCTTAGTAAGCACAGGTAACTTGGCACTGCGATCGAATAGCTCAAAGCCCAGATCGACCTCCAGATTAGCAATCGCCGTACTGATCCTGGATTGTGCCCTACCCAGCTTTCTTGCTGCCGCAGAGAACGAACCATGGTTCACCGCAAGCACAAAGGCTTCCAGCTGATAAAGCGTCCAGTTCATATCATTTCCCTTTTTCTCTCATCCTAGTATCGTCTCTAAATAAGCAATATATCCGATTATCGGATACAAACTAACTTAATCAATCCGAAAATTAAGGATAACCTAATATCACATCCAGATTCCATACTTAACATTCAGAAGTGATCTATGCAGGCCAACGCGACCCATCCAATATCCGACTCTTCGAAACAGAGCATTAACCGCACCTTCTGGCGTTATGCTATTCCGTCGGTAGCAGCCATGCTGGTTAACGGCTTCTATCAGATTGTCGATGGCATTTTTATCGGTCAATACGTGGGTTATGAAGGCTTGGCCGGCATCAATATGGCCTGGCCAATCATCTATATCTTTGCCGGCATTGGCCTGATGATCGGCATGGGTTCCGGTAGTCTGTTATCAATTAACCGAGGGCAAGAACAAGCCTCATCCAGCACTAACAAGGGAACACTCGCCCAATCACTCAAGACAAACCATACCTTAGCCACCGCGGCAGTCCTGATTTTAGGTTTCGGCCTGTTAGGCTCGCTGGTGTTGTTTATGAGCGGAACCAGCCTGTTACTGGCACAAGGCGGAACCGGTAACACCTTGATACTGGCCCAACAATACCTAGCTCCCTTTAGCTGGAGTGTCACTTTTACCATCCTGGCCTCGGCGATTCCGATCTTAATTCGCAACGATGAGAGCCCAAACCTAGCCACAGGCCTGATGGTGATGGGAGCTTGTCTCAATATTCTGCTGGATTATATTTTTATCGTGCAGCTGGACATGGCGCTTCACGGCGCAGCAATTGCGACGGTAGCAGCCCAGATAGCGGTGGCAAGTTGCGGAGTCATCTATTTCCTATCTTCTTTTACCAAGATGAAAGTCAGCAACTTAACGCTTAATTTCGCAAACATGCGCTTTGATATAAAATTAGCCAGGCAGATATTGCTCTTAGGCTCATCGAGTTTTGTCATGTACCTCTACACCAGCTTCGTATTCGCACTGCATAACCGCCTATTTATGGAATATGGCTCACCAGTCACCGTAGGCGCTTTTGCCATTGTCGGCTACCTGATGGTGCTCTATTATTTTGTTGCTGAGGGATTAGGGGAAGGGATGCAACCGCCAGTGAGTTATTTCTTCGGGGCCAAGCAGACGGAGAACATCAAGAAGGTGCTGGTCCTAGCGACTAAGGTCACCATCACAGCGGGAATAGCCTGGTTACTCATCTTGAATCTGTTCCCGAGTACCATCATTGGACTCTTTAACGCAGAGGATACCAGCCTGATACAGGAGGCCACATCTGGCATACGGCTACACTTGTTTGCCATGTTTCTCGATGGCTACCTGGTGTTAGCTATCATGTTCTTCATGGCCGTTAATCAGGGAAAGAAGGCGTTAGGAATATCCATAGGTAATATGTTAATCCAACTTCCCTTCCTCTACTTCTTGCCCCCTGGCTCGGTGTCGAAGGCGTATGGCTCGCCATGCCGATCTCTAATGTGCTGATGTTTATGATAGTGGCGCCTATGGTTTGGCATCATCTGAGAGCAGATAAGAATCGCGAGGTTAATCAGTTCCTAGACTCTAGAACCTAGGAACTAGGATTTACGATACCTTTGTAGAAGGATCTTAACTCGTTTTACATAGGCTTGGGTCTCGGCTGGGTAGAGTGTGCAATACCCTTCTTAGCTTGCTTTGACTCGGCTCAAACTAGGATTTACGATACCTCTGTAGAAGGATCTTAACTCGTTTTACATAGGCTTGGGTCTCTGGGTACGGTGGAATGCCATTATACTGAGTGACCGTGGTGGGGCCAGCATTGTAGGCGGCGCAGGCAAGCTCTATGTCACCATCGAAGCGCTTTAGCATCTGAGCTAAATATTTTGCGCCACCATCTATGTTTTGATCCGGTTTAAAGGCATTAATCACACCTAACTCTTTGGCGGTTTCCGGCATCAACTGCATCAAGCCCATGGCTCCCGTCCGGGAAAGTGCAAACACATTGAAGGCAGACTCTGCGTGGATCACCGCGCGAATAAGCGCCGGATCTAGCTTGTGTCTCTTAGCCGCTTGGCCAATCAACTCATCATAGTCATGGGAAAACAGTGGCATCCTACGCCAATCCAGATCTGAATCCGGACGGCAGGCATAGCAGTCATAGAGCAGCACCTGATAATCATTACCACCCGGAGCATGATCAGCAAAAACCATCACGCCATTGGCTTGTTTATACTGATAGACTTTAAGTTGCTCGCTGCCATTCTCGGTTATGCCAGTCGATACCCCTCGAGCCTTAGAGGTGCTTGACTGTAAATAGCTGGGTATGGGAGTACTTGGTGCTTGAATTAGGCTGTTATTATCCAACATATGGGGCTGACTTCTTTTAGCAGTTGTCGACATTACAGTACGGGTCGAATGAACGCTTTTTATCCACGTTCCCGAATTCTGAGTACCCGTTGCTTCATTAAAGCGAGTTTCTTCACTGGCTTGCTGAGTCACGACCAGCCCGGTTTCTGAGTAACTAGCCTTATAGTGAGGTTTATGCTGTGGTTGTAACTGTGGTTGTAGTTCTAGTTCGGCTTCATCCCCCGCCTGAACTGGGCCCACGGTGAGCAAGATACCTATTATAAAACTCAAGATTGAAAATGTTATCAAACACTCTTGCCTCTGTAGGCTTTCAATCGAGTCTCCATGCCTTTTTATCATCTAGAGTCCTGTGTACTCATCGAGTTTAAGTACTTCAATCATAGCAAATAGCTGTTGCATCTCTTTGTTTATTTGGCTGAACTCATACTCGAAGGTAGCACCATTGAAAATTGAGCCTAACTCGAATCGATTATCACGACTGGCAAGCATGATTAGTAGCTTATCATCATAGAAGGCGCACTGTATCTTACCAGTGAAACAGCTAGCCAATTCCTGCAGGCGCTCCATAAAACTCACAGTGAGCAAGTATCTCGCTTCGATCTGATCCGAGGAAAATACATCGAACCGCTTCTCGAACCTCGGATCTTCCAGCTTGACTCGAGACAGGCTGTTACATGAATCAGACAGGAAATTGATCAGTCCTCCACGGGCTTTCACCACAAGGGTATGGCCATTAAACTTCTTATGACTGCTGAGTTGAACCATCACACCTCTGAATACTGTCTCAGTGTCGCGGCTTTTATTCCGCCTCACCTCTTTGGTCAGCTGCAGCTCATTGATCACTATCTCCACTCCCTTATGGGTGCCCTGAACATAATCTTCGAACTTAGCATCGTCATAATGCGGAAGTAGTTTTGAACGCTTGAGTACCGACAAGCTCATGCTATGGGTCGGACTAAAGATGAAGTCATCACCAAAATAACTGAATATTTTAGGGAATACCCGCTGTTTAACATCACTCTTATAGCGCTTAACGGGCCTGCTTGACCACCAGAAAAGTGGTAACACAGGTAAGAGGTAGAGAAACCAGGGGATATCCAGCCGCTGGCGAGTATCGAATAGATAGACCACAAAAACAATAGCCGCGAAAAGGCCAATACTCATATAAATACGTTGTCTAAGCGTTTTCAGACAAGCCACTCGGCGGTTCTCAAATTTACGGGTGAGTGGCTCGATATGCTCATTATAATGGGCTCTTAGCGATTCAATCTCACCACGGACAGCCACAAGCCGTTGTGATTGCCTTTTAGGCTTAATGGGAGCACCCAAAATAAAACTGACTATATTCATTTGCTATCAAACTAGTTTACAGGGGAGGAATGCGGTCCATGAGACCGCGACATCAAATTATTTAAGGAAGTCGGCCGCATCTATGGACGCTTTCGAGGCCTCATCGGCTTCATAGAAAGGCATAACCTTGATATTTGCCATGGAAGCTATGATAGAACCAGGAAATATCTCTACCGCATTATTCAGCTCAGTCACAGCCGCATTATAAAAACGACGCGCAGCCGAGATATGGGCCTCTACTTCGTTATAAGTTTGCATAGCCTGTAGCATGGTGTTGTCAGACTTAAGCTCAGGGTATGCTTCAACGTTGATCATAAGCTGGCCCATCTTGCTATTAAGCTGCTCGGCAGCAGCAAGATGCTCCCTAATCTCGGCCACATCATTGGTGTCATATGACTTAGTTGCTTGCGCTCTCAATTCTGTGATGTCCGTGAGCAGAGCTTTCTCATGCTCCATGAATTTTTGAGCTATTTTCAAAATATTCGGCACCAGATTCGAACGTTTCTTGATCTGCACATCGATACCTGACAAGGCTTCACGACCCGTATTGCGTTTTTTCACCAGGCTGACATACCAAAGGTAGGCAATAATCACGACTAATCCCACAGCTAACAGCAATCCTTCCATCTCATGTCCTTATTATTCTTTTTCGCGACAATTTACTTAGCTTTTTTTGATTAAGCTTTAACCCTTTACTCTTACCTATTTTCCCCTCTATTTCCATACATTTATGTCGAAGGCCAATGAATAATTAGAGGGTGCTTATTGAACTATTTTAAGAAACCCTAGCTATTTATAGTGCTTTAAATCGACTAAACCTAGTAAATACCTTAGGTTCTCACTCAAATAGAGAGTAAAGCTAAAAAATAGACTATAAATTAAATAAATTTCGTTAATTAAATTTAAAGATCTAATTTAATTAATAAATATATAAATCACCATGTGATAAAGAATAACCAAGTGGTCAGAAAACAAGTAGAAAATCGTGGATATATGAGTAATTAACTCTAATTAATGCTCACTAAGAGAAGTATTCAATACTGACTGACATATTTTGAGGCTTTTAATAAGAAAATCCGTTTAGAACGTTTGAAGTTACCTTTATCAAAGGGGAGAGGTTTATAAATTGAAATAAGGATTTTGTACTCTCTACATCATGATTCAGCATTCATACAGACAAGATGGAGTAGATTAGTTGTTAAGCAAACGGTGTTAATAATTCTCCCTGGATTTAAACTCTCTTTGCCGGAAAGAATCCTAACAACTAGTTCTTAAGCACCAAACTAGTCGTTAAGTAAACATAGAACCCTTTTGCCTCTTAGAATAGAGGCTTTTTTTTGCCTGAAATTTAATGAAGCTACTGAGTCTAATAACTTTATCATTCAGTTTCTGTACAGCAGCACCTTGCTACATTAGCAATCAAGCAAGCAGCGAGAGCATGACCCCATTTGTTCGAACTACTTGCTTGTACTTCTCTAATTTTGTAATTGTTAGTGCAAATCAAATATCCTTTTTGGACCCATACTTGGGTCCATTTTTTTGCCTGAAATTAAGCTTCAGTTAAACCTACTAAGACACTATTACCGGTCGACTCGGAAATCCCGAGTCTAAAAACCAAAAAAGCCAGCTACAAAGTGGCGTCAAAAAGGCCCAAAGAGGCCAACATTGAAGGAAGCAGGGTATGGGTTTAAATAAAGATGAGAGCATAGATATGCCTCTCAAATCATCGGGACCATCTGGGGGGCAAAGCGGCGCTTTCGTGCGTTTTCTCAATATTGTCGAGCGATTAGGTAATCTACTTCCTCATCCCATCACACTTTTCGCCATGCTCTGTATGGCCGTTATCGTCATAAGCGGCATCGCAGGTTACTTCGAACTCTCGATTACCGACCCTCGCCCAGTTGGCTCATCGGGACGCAGTGAAGACGGCCTCATTCATGTTGTCAGCTTGATGAACGCCGAAGGTCTGAGAATGATCGTCTCGAATCTGGTGACAAACTTCACCGGTTTCACCCCGCTAGGCACAGTACTGGTAGCCCTGCTAGGTGTGGGAATTGCCGAGCGCTCTGGCATGCTTTCGGCAGCGATGCGCTCTCTGGTAATGGGCACCTCTAAGCGTCTGGTTACCTTGACCATAGTATTCGCCGGTATCATATCGAATACGGCAGCCGAACTAGGTTACGTGGTACTCATTCCTATGGCGGCGATGATCTTCCATTCCCTGGGACGCCACCCGCTTGCGGGCCTTGCGGCGGCTTTCGCTGGGGTATCCGGTGGTTATAGTGCCAACTTACTCTTAGGCACAGTCGATCCGCTACTATCTGGTATCACAGAGGCTGCGGCTCAGATGATCGATCCGGTATACACGGTAGGGCCGGAATCCAACTGGTACTTCATGTTCGTCTCTACCTTTCTAATTACTATCTTAGGTGCACTTGTCACCGAGAAGATTGTCGAGCCTAAACTAGGTAAATATGATGCCAGTGAAGCCGCAGTCGACTTAAGCCATCAGAAGATGGACTCAGTCAGTGCTCTGGAGAAGCGTGGCCTTAAAGCCGCGGGAATTGCCATACTGTTGCTTTCTGCATTGCTGGCACTCACTATTGTCCCGGAAGGTGCACCACTGAGAAATCCAGAAACAGGCTTAGTGGCCGACTCCCCCTTCCTTAAAGGGATCGTCGCCTTTATCTTTATCTGTTTCGCCATTCCGGGTCTGGTCTACGGTAAAGTCGTCGGCACCATGAAACGTGATAAAGATGTCATCGACGCCATGTCCCACAGCATGAGCTCCATGGGTATGTATATCGTACTGGTCTTCTTCGCCTCGCAGTTTGTCGCCTTCTTCAAGTGGACTAACCTAGGCGCAGTGCTGGCCGTTTCCGGCGCAGACGCGCTCAGCGCCATCGGCCTGACCGGCCCCTTGGTGTTTCTGCTCTTCATCATGATGTGTGGTGTCATCAACCTGATGTTAGGTAGCGCCTCGGCTCAATGGGCAGTAACAGCACCCATCTTCGTGCCCATGCTGATGCTGATTGGATATGCCCCGGAAACCATTCAGGCAGCCTATAGGATCGGTGATTCTGTGACTAACTTGATCACCCCCATGATGAGCTACTTTGGTCTGATCCTTGCGGTTGCTTCCCAGTATAAAAAGAACTTAGGCATAGGTACGCTTATCGCCACCATGTTGCCATATTCCATCGTGTTCTTTATCGGTTGGACACTGTTCTTCTTCCTTTGGGTGTTCGTATTAGAGATGCCAGTGGGACCAGGCGCAGCGACGTATTATACGCCTTAGAAGAGACTAGGAATTAGAAACGGTAGACGAGGTCGAAAGCCCTGCGAGGGCGCGACTTCGTCGCTTTAGGGAAGGCGAGATTTTGTTACTGTTGACCTTGATTAAACCTGCCGTGGAGTAGAAAATTTACAACTTCATTGATCACAGCATCATTTTTCATCATATGTGAGTGTATCGTTGGCAATGCAAAAAAATCATTCATTCCCTCCACTTTAGTCGCCGCCACAGACACCTTTCCGTCGTCAGGATTAGGTAATATGCTAGACATAATCAAGTTAATCGATTGAGTAACTGCAATCACACCTAAATCAAAATTTACCGCTCCAAGCTGGCTAGGAATACTGTAAGGGTCGGTACCAAGTTGAGTCCCAGCCTCGCCAGTGATCAGCTCATAGCCAGGTATTGAACCCAGCTTATCTACAATCTCACTACCTTGATTGGGCGGGCCTAATATCACGACTCGATTAACAGCACTTGCGCTATGTTGGCTATAATACCATTCCGAGTAAGTATCTGATCATTCAGCGGGAGTTCAAAGCACTGTAGGCAAGGCGAATGTTTGAAGCTAATAGTTATTCTATATCGAAAACATTCAACGTAGCATAAAGGGCTTTGAAACCCGCACTGCGTGAGGCTCTCAGTGTTTCCACTTCTGTGTTGCATTGACTTAAAAGGGAATAACCATTTCCTCATCAATGTGCCTTGAATTGAAAAAGCTGAGAGTCTCTGAACTGACCTGATACTTATATGGAATGGTATAATACTGCCTGACTAAAATGCCCCCCAATGAGTGAGTCACAAAGTTAATTTGGCTCGCTGTTGCTTTGGTGCATGTTTCCAATCCCTCCACCACTGCAATCTTAGCCAGAGATTCAATTGACATCTTTCGGGATGGATAATCGATGTTGGCCACCACATAGCCATGATCTTTTAACCTGTCTTCCAGCTTTTCCATTGAGGCGGCGCTGCGACCTAAGCCATGAAGCAACACGACGCATTCGTCAGCAAACGAATGAGTAGAAGCTGCACTTAACAGGAATATTGAGAGTAGTAGTGCGAGCTTCATCTGAACCTCATGCCCTTTCTGTGTTTCGGATCACCACAGTTTTAGCTAACTTATCGTGCCAACCCTGCTTCCTTTCATCTACCCCAATCCAGATTAGGCCAATAAAGCAAGGAAGTGCTGCAAGGATATACCCAAAGTATCGCCCTAGTGCTTGAATAACGGTGAGTTTGTTACCTGTTTCTGCATCGACCACTTTTAACTTAGTGATCATCTTTCCGGGCGTGCCTAGGTATTTCAACCAGAAGAAAATCGTGGCAATAAAAGGTAGGACATAGCCTAAAAAGAGATCCCAGAAGCCATATAAGACTTGCTCGCCCTCCCAATATTCGCCGCCATAGATCAGGCTCAAAGGAATATAGACTAGGGGATCATGATAACAAGATCAATGAGTGCAGCAAAAAACCTTACCCTAAGTCCTGCATAGTTTTGATTATCCATAAAGTACTTCTCTCCTTAATTAATCGATATCCTTTTTTAAGCCAGCATTGATAAGGTATATCACCCACAGGAACAAAAACAGTTAACTAATGTTTATCCTGAGGTGTAGCTAAGTTTGCTCCCAATAAAAAACCCGGCAATGTTATTGCCGGGTTTTTTATGACATTATCAAATCGAGATCATCTTATGCTACAGCGTAGCACTGGTCTCGGCTTCGACTGCCTTCTTCTTCTCTCGTTTGCTGAAGATACGCTCGACAACCACGAAGAAGATTGGGATGAAGAAGATCCCCATGAAGGTAGAACTCATCATGCCGCCCAATACACCTGTACCTATGGCGTTCTGACTACCTGAACCTACACCGGTACTTATGGCAAGAGGTACCACACCAAGACCGAAGGCCATAGAGGTCATCAGAATAGGACGCAAGCGCACCCGTACCGCATGCAAGGTAGCATCAACAAGAGTCGCCCCTTTGTCGTAATATTCCTTGGCAAACTCTACGATCAGAATGGCGTTCTTCGTCGCCAGTCCCACCGTCGTTAATAGCGCCACCTGGAAGAATACGTCATTAGGCAAACCGCGGGCATTCATGGCTATAAGCGCACCGATAATGCCCAGAGGCACCACCAAGATCACCGCGAAAGGCACAGACCAACTCTCATAGAGCGCCGCCAGTACCAAAAATACCACTACGATAGACAGGGCATACAGAGCCGGAGCCTGGTTACCTGATAGGCGTTCCTCATAGGATAGACCATTCCACTCGACACCGAATCCCGGTGGTAACTTCTTCACCATCTCTTCGATATCGACCATGGCAGCACCCGTGCTATAGCCAGGTGCCGTTCCACCCTGGATGTTCATCGCAGGCAGACCGTTGAATCGCTCCAGTCGAGGCGATGCATATTCCCAAGTTCCCGTGGCAAAAGCCGAGAAAGGTACCATCTCCCCTTTGGTATTACGTACATACCAGGAATCAAGATCTTCAGGCTGCATCCGGTACTCGGCTTCACCTTGTACATACACTTTCTTAACTCGACCACGATCGATGAAGTCATTCACATATGAACCACCCCAGGCCGTACCCAGCACGCTGTTCACCGAGTTGATATCGACACTCAAGGCACGGATCTTAGCCTGATCTATATGTATTTGGTACATAGGCGCATCTTCCTGACCGTTCGGGCGTACGCCTGTCAAGTTAGGGTTCTGTGATGCCAAGCCGAGCAACATATTTCTCGCTTCCACAAGTTTGTCATGGCCTTGGCCATTTCTGTCCTGGAGATAGAAGTCGAAACCGTTTGCCGTACCTAGTTCGATAACCGCAGGAGGTACGAATGCAAATACGAAGGCTTCCTTCATCTGCATAAACTTACCCATGGCACGAGCTGCGACTGATTGAATATCTTGTCCGGCACCTTCACGCTCAGCCCAGTCCTTCATACTGACGAAGGCGATACCCATGTTCTGACCGTTACCCGCGAAGCTGAAGCCAGATACAGTAAATACAGACTTCACATTTTCACTTTCTTCGTTGAGGTAGAAGTCGGTGACATCTTCCATCACCTTCTGAGTACTTTGCAGAGTCGAGTTCACAGGCAAGATAGCCTGAGTAAACATGATGCCCTGATCTTCATCGGGAAGGAAAGCAGTGGGCATACGCATGAAGATCCAACCCACGGCGACGACGAGTGCCAGATAGATCAACATGACACGGCCTGTACGCTTAATCATGGCTGCGACGCTGTCGGTGTAACGCGATGTCATCTTGTCGAAGCTGCGGTTAAACCAACCGAAGAAGCCAGTGTCAATATGCGTCTGACCTTTCTTCATTGGCTTAAGCATGGTGGCACACAGAGCGGGAGTCAGAATCAAGGCAACCATCACCGAGAGCCCCATGGCCGACACTATCGTCACCGAAAACTGGCGATAGATGACACCGGTCGAGCCAGACATAAATGCCATAGGCACGAATACTGCCGATAGGGTCAAACCGATACCCACCAGGGCGCCGGTGATTTGATCCATGGATTTCTTGGTGGCCTCGACGGGGCTTAGCCCTTCCTCCTGCATCACACGTTCGACGTTTTCCACCACCACGATGGCATCATCCACCAGCAAGCCGATGGCCAATACCATGGCAAACATGGTCAAGGTGTTGATGGAGAAACCGACCGCCGACAGAATAGCGAAGGTCCCCAATAGCACCACAGGCACGGCTATGGTCGGAATGAGTGTCGCCCTGAAGTTTTGCAGAAACAGGAACATGATTAGGAAGACGAGGACAATGGCTTCGAGCAAGGTATGCACAACACCTTCGATAGATTGCTCTACGAATGGCGTTGTATCATAGGGATAAACCACTTCAAGCCCCTGAGGGAAGAAGGCCTTCATCTCGTCAATCTTAGCCCGTACTGCGTTAGCCGTTGCCAATGCATTAGCACCGGTCGCTAATTGAATGCCAATACCCGCCGCAGGCTTACCGTTATAAAACGACTCCGACGAATAGTCCTCTGCACCGAGTTCAACCCGAGCCACATCCTTGAGATACACATTCGCACCGCTGGAATCTGACTTGATGATGATCTGTTCGAACTGATCTACTGTCTGCAAACGACTCTGAGCGGATACAGTCGCATTAAGCTCCTGTCCACCAACTGATGGAGCACCACCTAACTGACCCGCAGATACCTGAGCATTCTGCTCACGTATAGAGGCCATGATGTCTATGCTAGTCAGATTAAATTGAGTCAGCTTGAAGGGATCTAACCAGATACGCATCGCATACTGAGCACCAAATAGCTGAATAGTACCCACACCAGCTACACGACTCATGGGATCTTGTATGTTAGAAGCCACATAATCCGAGATATCGTTCTTATCCAAAGAACCATCTTGGGAAACGAAGCCCAATACCATCAAGAAACCAGCGCTCGACTTACTGACGTTGACACCTTGAGCCTGTACTTCCTGAGGTAACAACGGCATAGCAAGTTGTAACTTGTTCTGCACTTGTACCTGAGCAATATCAGGATCGGCCTCCGCATTGAAGGTCAAGGTGATCTGCGCATTACCGAAACTATCACTGGTTGATGATATATAACGCAGGTTATCCAGACCCGTCATTCGCTGCTCGATGACCTGAGTCACCGAATCTTCCATGGTTTTAGCTGATGCACCAGGATAAACGGCGCTGATCACAACCGATGGCGGTGCGATACTCGGATACTGAGATACGGGTAGCCCGAAGATCGACAAGACCCCAGCCAGCATCACAATGATGGCGATCACCCAAGCAAAAATAGGGCGATCGATAAAGAAACGTGCCATAACTCTACCTTACTCTTATTTCTGGTTAGCCGACTGACTGGCAGGTGTACTCGCCGAATCATCTGAACTAATAGCTACAGATTTAACTGAAGCGCCAGGGCGAATTTTTTGTAATCCTTCGACAATGAGAACATCACCGACGGCAAGACCATCTGTGATACGCCATTGATGATCGATCACTTCTGCAGTCATCACGACTCGAGATTCAACCTTGTTTTCGCTATTGACTAACATAGCAACGGCCTGTCCCTTGGTATTACGGGTGATCGCTTTCTGTGGCACTAGAATCGCTTGCGGATCTGTACCTGCATTGAGCACTGCACGCACATACATACCAGGCAATAGCAGGCCATCCGGATTAGGGAACTCGGCTCTTAAAGTTACCGAACCAGTATTCTCATCGACGCTCACCTCAGCAAAGCGCAATACACCCGCATGGGCATAAGTCGTGCCGTCTTCGAGAATAAGCTGCACATCGGCATTATCGGTTGCCTGCAACTTACCTTGCCTAAGCTTGGCTTTTAAGCGCAATAATTGAGCGCTGGACTGAGCAATATCCACATTGATGGGATCCAACTGTTGAATCTTTGCCAGCGTTTGTGACTGATTCGCTGTCACTAACGCACCTGCAGTGACGCTGGACTTACTGATCCTGCCTGAGATAGGCGCCTTAACTTCCGTGTAGACTAAGTTAATCTTGGCGGTATTAATGGCCGCCTTAGCAACTATCACATTGGCTAGCGCTTCTTTATACAAGGCATCAGCTTCATCGAAGTCTTGCTGGCTGATGGCATTGGTCTTGATCAACTCTTTAAAGCGTGCTGCTTTCGCTTTTGCTGACACCAGACTGGCATTAGCACTGGCCAAGTCGGCTTCGGCGCTGATCACGGCCGCCTTATAGGTTGCCGAGTCAATCTGATAGAGAGACTGGCCTTTCTTAACATCACTGCCTTCCACAAACGTACGTTCGGTGATGATGCCTGAGGCCTGGGGTCTAACTTCGGCCTCGAGGAATGCCTTACTCCGTCCTGGCAGCTCGACTTGAATATCCTGAGACTGGGCTTTAACCTTAATGACGCCGACTTCAGCAATTCCAGGTCCATGACCTTGCTTAGCATCTCCATTCTGCCCACAAGCAGTTATCCATAACGCCACACTTAAAAAAGAGGCAATTTTCACTATTTGCCGCATGAGAACTCCTATCAAAGCAACCGACCAGACATGGTATTCCGAACAATAGAAACGACTATTACAGGTATAATTGGAAGCATAAATTATTGTGTAAGATTTGAACGTGCCTTTATCTCATAACTAAACAAGGTCAACAAGGAGAACTAACTGTAAATTTGTAAGCTAATGCAAATTTTGGCTGATAATCATGAACTTATGTTACGAGCAGGTTAAAACACCCTAATTGTGTGACTCAGGTCACACTCGACTTGTGACATCTCTCAATCCAAGCAGAAAAAACAATTAGCGATATCACCATTATTACCAGCAAGATAAATCGGCTAACTCATTCATATTTGTTCATATCTTTTCGCTTTTGATTCATCCAAGTAGTCAATTCTATTCACATCTCCCCCTTATGATGTAACTGCGCTAACAAATTCTATTTATGTGAGATTACGAACATGACAGTCAAGATGAAACTAGGTCACACCTTGCTTCTAAGCGGATTATTACTTTCAGCCTCCTCCTTTGCACAAGCAGCAGAGTCGGACTCAAGTTCAGAAGTCTTGGGTGGCACCATCACAGGTAACCTGACTTTTGCCTCCGACTACGTATTTCGTGGCGAATCTGAGACTATGGACGGTGACGTTCCTGTGGTACAGGGCACCTTAGGTTGGGGGAATGATGATGGTTGGTATGGCGGTATATTCGCATCAAACATCAAATTTGCCGATCCTAACCTAGAAATTGTCACAGCGCCTTTCATCGGGAAAGCTGGCGAATTCGGCGATAGCGGATTCACCTATGATGTCATGGTGTTCTCTTATCTCTATGCAGGTGCTTCATATTCGAACTACACAGAATTATGGCTAAAAGTCGGCAAGCAATTCGGTCAGGCAAATATTCAACTGGAAGTCACCCCAACAATCGATGATTGGTTTGGTGTCGACGGCTGGCAAGGGGTTAACTACGCCATTCATCCGAGTTATGAATTCAGTAACGGCGTGAACGTTTCCGGCTCCGTGGGCTATCAAGACTTAGACGGCGAAGGTGCCGAAGGTTGGGGGCACTGGAATCTGGGTGTAAGTAAGGTCTATTTAGGACTTAAATTCGACCTTAGATACCATGGCAGCACAGTCGATGAAACCCACAAGGTTTACGGCACTCAAACCAAAATTTTTGATGACAGATTCGTTATCGGCATCAACAAAAGCTTCTAAAATAGTTTTATATAAGTGCTTAGAAACAGTTTTACCCTGCAACCTAGCTCAATACACAGTTCAATACACGTCGCTATCTATTGCTTAACTTTTGACAAACTTTCGCCAGCCTACTCCAGGCTGGCCTTTTTTATGCTGTACCCTTCCAGATAAAGCAAAAGGACTATGCAACTCATAGATAATTTATTGAGATGAGTAATTAATTTCCCCTTGCTACCGGATTTTTATGGAAAAAATCTACCAGAAAATCAATTAAGGCTCGCTGTACTGGCCCCATCAGCTTATTGCTGGTAAATAGTAAAGAAACCTGCTGAGGGGGAGCGCTGTACTCAGGTATTAGTTCAACCAATTCTCCCTGTTCGATCAAGCGCCTAACTTGGAAAGTCGGCAACTGTATGATCCCCTGACCTTGCAAACAAAATTCCAGTAAGCATTCAGAATCATTCGACTCAATGTCGCCATGCACTTTTACTTGTATAGGATTATCGTCAATTTGATAAAGCCAGCGCCTCGGAGTATGTCTCGCATTATTAATCAAACACCGATGACCTTTCAGTTCCTGTGGGGTAAGAATGACGCCATAACGCTCCAGATAGCTGGGAGATGCGAGGGTTTTGATCTGGTACTCTCCTAGCGTGCGCGCAATCAAACCTGAGTCAGGTAAATTACCTACTCGCAGTGCCAGATCATAACCCTCTTCGGCCAAATTTACGTTTCTATTCGTCAAAAAAAGTGACAGGTTAACCTCTGGATGCTGGTTTGAAAATTGCGATAACACAGATGGCAAAACATATTTCCCTAGAATTAATGGCGCCGTAATCCTTAAGTCGCCCTTTAATTCTGTACTGGATGGAATCGCCCCTTTTAGCTCCGCCACGCTCTGGCTAATCAACGCCATCTGTGCCAAATAACTTCGCCCTTCGCTAGTTAAGCCTATGCTCCGCGTTGTCCGCTGCAATAAGCGTACTCCCAACCACTTTTCTAGCTCACTCACCTGTCGACTCACTGCAGAGGGAACTAAATTCATAGCATGGGCCGCACCGGAGAAACTCTTATATTCAACCACTAATTGAAAGGTAGATATCGATTTAAGAAGATCCATGACGTTCTCATTGTTCAGAATTAATCACTAATGTTGTGAATTTTAGATTATTGCTCACATTTATTGAACCATTTAATCTACCGACAATATAAATCCAACATTGAGGATGGTTTATGGCGCTCATAACCGTAGAAGAAAATAGAGTGATAGACCAAGCCAGTAATGAGGGAACCAGAACCTTCGGGACTAGATTAGCTAAAAATCACTAATCCAGTCTGCCGCACTATGAAAACTCGAAGACTCAGTGTTCAGATCTCTCTGGTCATCTGATCCCCCTATACATTCACCTTACACATAAGAGGCATACAAGATGACTTATCGCTACCAAATAACACTGGTTTTTTTACTCGGTTTCTTTATCGACTGCATTAATATCTTCATGTTGGCAATCGCCCTGCCTTCGATTGCCAGTGAATTCCACACCGATACCTCAACCGTAGCTTGGGTTGCCAATGCTTATATCCTGGGAATGACTTTAATCATTCCCATCAGCCCTTGGTTAGCCAGCCGGTTTGGGCCAAGGAATATTATCAGCCTATCTATGGCCTTATTTACCATTTCAGTGCTCTTATGTGGTTTTTCAAGCAGTTTTTATGAACTCGTCAGCTGGCGATTTATCCAAGGATTAGGTGCGGGCCTTATGATCCCCATAGGACAATCACTGACCTTCAGCCAATTCAAAAATAGTCAGCGAGCCAAAGTTTCTACCTTAGTGATGGCGGTAGCATTAATTGCCCCTGCAATCTCACCAATGATAGGAGGGATTATTGTCGAACACTTCTCTTGGCGCTGGGTATTTTTCAGTAATGCTCCGCTCTCAATACTGGTGTGCCTGCTAGCATGGAACTGGATTCGAAATGAAAGAAGGGCCGCAGTCTCAAAGCCAGATATCTGGGGGTTGCTACTTGTAAGTGTAGCGTTAACTGCACTGCTAATGGGAATGTCAGTTTATGCTAACGATCAAAATAGCTTAGTTGGGGTATTCACCCTGCCCACAGTGGCGGCACTTACCCTACTTTATATCAAACACGACAAAAACCATGAAGACGCCATTATTAACCTAAGCCTACTCAAAAATAACAAGCTGACCTTGTCGGTCATCATCTATTACGCCATTCCTGGGGTATTTACCGGCGTTAATCTGCTCAATATATTTTTCTTACAAGACATATTGAATTTCAGCGCAGATAAAACCGGTATGTTTATGATTCTCTATGGTTTTGGAGCTCTTATTGCCATGATGTTCTGTGGCCGGAGCTACAACAGAATTGGACCAAACAAGCTATTTATCAGTAGCTTAATACTACACAGCGCAGGTATATCTACCTTGCTATGGGTTCACCCAGGCTCACCACTCATGGTAATCATGCTGGCGTACACACTGATGGGCATTGGCGGAGGCTTAGGAGCTAACTGTGCACAGACAACCGCATTGATGGATTTTGATAAACATCAAATGTCAAAAGGCAGCGTGATCTGGAACATCAATCGACAGGTATCTTTCTGCGTCGGAGCAGCTTTCTTTACCATGGTCTTTAATCTGCTATGTGTTGCCTTGCAGCTCCCAAAAATCGAAGCCTATCACCTTACATATTTAATCGCCGCCCTGATTGGCATATTGCCACTCTTGTACATCAAAAATCTAAACTAAGGTACTTCAATGAAAAATACAAAAATACTCGCCACAGAAAGCGTGCACACAATCCATCAATTGATCCATCAGGTTTTTACTCATTCAAAAGAAAGAGGAAAAAACGCCTTATCCGAGCTACTAACGTATTTCGATCCGAAATTTACCATGATCACTCAACAAGGCATCGTCGTCGGTTTACCTCAGGTAACACAGCTGTTCAATAGTGCTTTAGGAAAACGCCCTGAGTTAGAGATAATCATTAAGGATGTTATGCCAGTCTTCGACGAGAATGGCATAGTGACGATCCGCTACCGAGAAATCCACCATGAATATGCTCAGACTACAGAGCGTCTTGGAACAGCAATCATTGATACAACTGGTGAGAAATTACGTTGGCTTTATCTACATGAAACGCCTGTCAGTCCATAATTAGCACTTAGTCTCATCGCATATTTCAAGCAGGCTTAGATAATGACCTATCAAGCCTGCATCATAGTAGTCTGTTCATAACCAAGTAAAATACTACATAGCCACCTCAAGCTTTTCTTTCACTTAAAACTTACAGCTCGTAGAAAAAACCTAAACCCTATTATCCCCTACGCCACAGGCCAGAATGCGGCTGATATTGGCAAGGCTACGGCCTGACTCTTGTTGCCAGGTGTTGAATACTGCTTGCACTTGTTTGAGCCCACTCTTTGAGCTGAAACCAAAGTCCACCAGCTTGTGCGCTTTCATATAAGCTTGCACATCACTGGTTAACAGGAAGGTATCCTTGCCCATGGCTCGCAGAAAGTAGGGACCCGTATTACCACCAAGTCGAGTGCCTCTGCGTTTAAGCTGTGCCCATAAGCCGATAATATCCTCACCAGGCCAGTTGGCGATATATTCGGCCAAGCTGCCATGCTCTCTGGCAATATCTTGAATCATCAGCGCATTATCATAGATGGCCATGGTCTTCTTCATGTGTCTGATAAGTGTCACATCGCTGGCCCTATCATGTAACTGCTCAGGCGATAGCATCAGCACCTTCATAGGCTCGAAACCGAAAAAGGCTTTCTCGTAGGCAGGCCATTTATTCTCGACGATGCGCCAAACAAACCCTGACTGAAACACCTTCTTGCTCATCTCAGACAGCAGTTGAGCATCGTTATACTCACCTATCTCATCGACACTGAGAGTCACCTCTAGCAGGCTTTCCAGGCCTTCATCACCACCTTTGCGGTCACTGGCTCTTTGATAGATGGCAGAGAAAGATTCTTGTCGACTCATATTGAAATATCGATTCCTAACTAAATAATCTGTCCATAGTAAGAAATATAATACAGAAAGCAATGACTTCCCTTAGAGACTCCAATGATACTGGACAAAAACCGAGCAAACATCTAGTTTTAATAACGAGCCAATTAATAAACAATCAATATTTATCGGCAAGTTTAGTTACTACGATTTAACTATCGGTTATTTTGTCATTGGGAGAATCTATGGACGCTGGGCAACTGTATAGAATGCTAGTCTTTGCAAACGTCGTCGAACAAGGATCCCTCACCGCTGCAGCTGAGGAACTGGGTATTAGTCGATCCATGGTCAGTCAACATCTGAAGAAATTAGAGCTAAGATGTGAAACACAGTTGATTCAGAGAACCACGAGAAAAATGGCGCTCACCCATGAGGGTCAAAATTTCTATTATTATTGTGCCGAACTGCTTCAGCTGGCCAAACAGGCCGAAAATGCGACTCACCCCGATGACATTGAGCTACATGGCAGTATTAAAATTTTAGCTCCGATTTGTTTCGGTGAACACGATCTGATCAAGCATATAGGGGCGTTTCATCGACTTCATCCTAAGATACACATTTCGATACAGCTCGAAGATCGACACATGAGTCTTCGAGAGAATAAGATCGACATAGCGATTCAGGCTGATGCCCAGATAGTTCCACAAATAGAAGCCATCAAACTAGCACAATTCGATGAATATCTTGTCGCCAGTCCGCAATACCTTGAACAACATGGTTCGCCACTACACCCGGATATGCTACAGATGCACCAATGGGTGTTGCAGGCGTCGAATCAACTCCCTAAACGATGTCAGATCAAAAATAGCTATGGCGATAAGTTTACACTCAATATCAATCCATTTATCAGCTGTAATAGTAACTTAGGGGTCATGAGCCTAATCAAGCAAGGGCTCGGCATTGGAATATTACCAAGTTATTTAGCCCAGCCTCAGATAGCCAGCAAACACTTGGTGCACATTTTGTCCGACTATCATCTACAAGAGGGAGTCATCTACGCAACTCACCCGTTCAACGATGTGGTACCACCTAAGGTGAAGGCTTTTCTCGACTTTATTGAAGAGCGGCTAAAGGCTTAATTGAAAAACGGCTAAAGGCTGAATGGCCTCAAAAGGGAATAACCATTTCTTCAACAATGCGCCTTGAATTTAAAGCCCTGAGAAAGCTCTGAATTAATCATAAATTTAATGGAATTGGTATCATACTCGGATAGCTTATGGGTTTGCGCTCTAAACTGTAGCGACTAAAGTTATCTATAGGACTTACTTTTATCTTTGAGGGCGATAGCTGATGGAGCTGTTTTATCATCCACTTTCCCGCTATTCACAGAAAGTCCTTATTGCCCTCTACGAAAAACAAGCCAACTTCTACCCAAGAATCATAGAACTCACCGATCCTTTTTCCCGCAAAGAGTTCAGTCAGTTTTATCCTCCGGGTAAGGTGCCACTCCTCAAGACCAAGGCCGGAGAGTTAATTCCTGAATCGAGCATTATTATAGAATATGTCGATCATGAATTTTCCACTGGCACTCGCTTGCTACCTAGAGAACAGAAAGTCGCTCTGGATACGCGCTTACAAGACCGCCTGATAGATCAAGATTTCAGTAATATATTATTTGAACTCGAACGCCAAAAACTCGAGTCTGGTGACAATAATCAGATACGCATTAAGTATTTAGAAAATGACATTAACCGCTTTCTTCATTACTTAGATGCCTTGTTAGAACATAATCACTGGTTATGTGGCGATAGTTTAACCTTGGCAGACTGCGCGCTTTTCCCGTGCCTGTATTGCGCACAAGACCATTTTAAGTTATTTGAATATGACAACTTGGACAGATACTGGCATCAGGCTCAATTAAGAGGCGCATTTCAACAGGTAACAGAAGAGGTCGTTCTGGCACAAATAGAAGTCCTCTCAGGAAGGAGGCCAATACCTTAGGATAAGTACCTAGATTCTAGTAACTTTTAAATATTCCGCTCTTTCTTCAGTTGTAGAAACTGCTTCCACTTAATCACTTCCGGGGGAAGTTCCGGGGCCGGACCTTCGAAGTTAACTTCTTTGATCATCGTCTCTATGGGGACTTGCTTACCTCGACACACAAACACGCCGCGTACATGTACGATGCAGTGTAGGGTAGCGCCACTGACAAACCTTTGTTCGATATAAAAGTATTTCTCATCCCAGCCCACCAGCTTGGTCTCTATCTCGAACTTAGTGAAGGGCTTGATGTCTCTGATGTAGGTAAATTCGGCGGCATTGACGATTGGCATCCATTTCATCTTGATGAACTTCTTCAGGAACCCCATCTCGGCCATCATATAGGTACGGGCAAGATCCAGAAATGCCGGATATCTTGAGTTAGTCACATGCAAATTAATATCACAATCAAAGGGCAAGGCACGATAGGTGATACGGCTGGTGTCGAGGAAACCGATAGAATTACAATGGCGTACTCGCCAGACAAAAAGCCAAATTAACCTGAAATAGAGATTCATTCACAGTCCTTACAACTAATACTTAAAACATACTTAAAACGATACTTAAAAAACGGCATTTAATACATGCTACTTTAAAGAGCTCGAAAGGCTAACAGAGGTCATACCAGATCACAAGTTGCTAATGTAAGAGTAAGGGCATATCCAAGCCTTAAGATTTAATCGCAGCATTCTGGTATTTATCAGTGTTAAATGGTATTTATCACTTCCTTAAAAAAACCAAGAGCCATTTGGCCTCCGATATAAGATTATTATTTTATGAAATCAACACTTATGATAATGGTTTTATCTATGCTGTTCATCACGCTAAATTCGAATGCGCAGGATAGACAGACCGAGATATACCTCTATGAAACAGCGACATCTGTAGACATCAAGATATCAGCAAGCCTATTCGGAGAAGAGTTAACGTTTAAAGACCAAAAACATGACATCACCATCAGAAATATGGGAGAAGATACTTTTGATGTTGATGCTAAATTTTTCCGCCACTCCATAGAATCACTACCTGGATCTGAAACAGGTGCAGAGCCAGAATTTGCATTCAGTAATCAAATCATGACAAGCCTGAAACTTGTACCCCATGAAAAAGTGATCTTAGGAGGCATTGAATCCTGGTCTAGTAATACTCAGGAAGACGGAACAGTCACTGAAACTCAATCCAAGAAAGTTTTCACCTTAGAAAGGCTCGACTGATCGAGATCTCATTCCAGTCGGTATATGTCTCAACATTCCTATCTTAAAAAACGCCCCAAAGCGCTAAGTTACCGACTCAAATCATCGTTAAACAGCCAATAAAAATGCCAATCGGAAAACCGATTGGCATTTTAATAACTGGTACAGCATAGAAGCTAAGCCAGCTTTTTACTCGCCGCCGATACCACTGTGGCGCAGCAGAGCATCTATCTTAGGCTCACGCCCACGGAAGCGTTTAAACAAGACCATAGGCTCTTCACTGCCGCCCATCTGTAAGATATTTTCAAGGAAGCTACGACCAGTTCCTAAGTTAAATATCCCCTCCTCTTCGAAGCGCGAGAAGGCATCGGCAGAAAGCACTTCGGCCCACTTGTAACTGTAATACCCTGCGGCATAACCACCGGCAAAGATATGGGCGAAGCTGTGCTGGAAACGATTAAAGTCGGCGGCTTTGACCACGGCAACTTGCCTACGCACTTCATCCAGTTTGGCTTGAATCTTGGCACCCTGCTTAGGGCTGTATTCCAGATGTAACCTGAAATCGAATAACGAGAACTCGAGTTGACGCAGCATCACCATGCCAGATTGGAAGTTCTTCGCCGCTAACATCTTATCTAACATGGCTTTCGGTAACGGCTCACCCGTTTCATGATGTCCGGATATCTCGGCTAACGCCTCCTCCTCAAAACACCAGTTTTCCATAAACTGACTAGGCAGCTCTACCGCATCCCAAGGCACACCATTGATACCAGAAACTCCGGCAACATCTATCTTGGTCAGCATATGGTGAATACCATGACCAAACTCATGAAACAGGGTGGTCACCTCATCGTGAGTAAACAAGGCAGGCTTGCCGTCCACTGGTGCATTGAAGTTACAGGTCAAATAAGCCACAGGATCTTGCAGACCATTTGGTGTCAGGCGACGGCCACGACAATCATCCATCCAGGCACCGCCACGCTTACCTTCACGGGCATAAAGGTCTAGGTAGAAGCTTCCTCTATGTACACCGTCACTATCGGTAATATGGAAGAAGCGCACATCTTTGTGCCAGCTATCAAACTCTTGCTGCTCTTTAACACTCAGGCCAAATAGACGAGACACGGTATAGAACAAACCCGAAAGTACCTTGTCTTCAGGGAAGTATGGACGCAGTAACTCTTGAGAAATCTCATATCTGTGATGTTTCAGCTTCTCGGCATAGAAACTTAGATCCCAAGGCTGAAGATCACTTGCATCGCACTCTTGCTTGGCAAACTCAGTCAATTCAGCCAGCTCAGTTTTGCCTTGCTCTTGAGAGCGGCTCGCAAGTTCATTAAGAAACGCCAGCACTTGCTCAGGTGTTTCGGCCATCTTAGTGGCCAATGACTTATGCGCAAAGCTCTCGAAGCCTAACAACTGGGCTAGCTCGTGGCGCAGAGCGACAATCTCATCCATCAAGGGGCCGTTATCATATTCACCGGCGAAGGGTCCCTGATCGGATGCACGAGTCACAAAGGCGCGGTAGCACTCTTCACGTAGGTCACGGTTATCACTGTAAGTCATAACAGGGAGATAGGATGGGATATCTAAGGTAAATAGCCAGCCTTCTAGCTCCTTGGCTGTTGCCATGGCTTTAGCTGCGGCAATCGCAGACTCAGGAAGACCGGCTAAGTCGCCCTCATCAGTGATCAGTTTACTCCAGGCCTGAGTGGCATCGAGTAGCTGATTCGAAAAGCGACTAGTCAGCTCAGACATACGCTTGACCAGCTCACCATATCTGAGTTTGTCTTCATCGCTGAGGCCGATACCTGACAACTCGAAGTCACGCAGACTATGTTCGATAACTTGTTTCTTGGCCTGGCTCATCTGTTCGAATTCACTCGACGCTCTCAATGACTTGTAGGCTTCATAGAGTGGTTGATGCTGACCGACGAAAGTGCCGTACTCAGACAGCAGAGGCAGACAGGCATCATGGGCCTCGCGCCACTCTTCACTACTGACAACAGAATTCATGTGAGAAACTGGTGACCAAATCTTGCCTAGCTCATCGTCCACCTCTTCTAGAGGGGCAACTAAATTATCCCAGGTAAAGGGAGTCGACTGGGCTAGCACTTGATCAATTTTACTGCGGCAGTTAGCGATACCTTGCTCTACAGCTACCTGAATATGTTCAGGTTTAATCTTCGAAAATAGGGGTAACTTGGTGCTGGTAAGCAAAGGGTTGCTCATGTTTATTCCTCAGCAAATTAACGAGTCTGTCTATGAGATATGGGCGAAGTGAGTCATATTCAAGAAGAATCACTAAATTCCGGTATAAAATGCTTACCTAGCAGACGAAACCATAGAGAACATTGATCTGGTTCAAAATATTGATTTACTCATAATTTACACTTTAGCTATTGATAACCAGCCCACAAATGAAACACGTTCTCATTTACATTCAAAGAGTAAGGAATATCATCATCCCATAGACATCACTTCGCCTAAATCAGTTTAATTATGCACAAGATTGTTAAATTATCGCTTATACCCAGCCTAGTCATTGCCATTTTTTCCGCCCATGCAGATGATATTTCAAACATAGATGACTCTCATAGCATCAATAAGTTTCCAGCAAAAAAACAGGTTGAAACTCAGTTAGTTGTAGACTTAGGCTGGGACTCTAAATACGTGTCTGAAGGCCGTAATAATCTCGACGGAGGCGGTATAACTTGGGGCACAGTTGCCGTTCAGCACGGCGATCTCAATGTGTATGCAACCGGCGGCCGCGCCGATAGCCAGGACTACACCGAGTGGAACTTTGGTCTGGAATATAATATCTCACTTTCAGACACTGTCGGGGTCAATTTAGGTTACCAGAGGCTCGAATTTTATGGTGATGAGCGCTGCAGTGATAATGAGTTGTTCGCAAGCTTAACTTACCAGGCGAAAACCTGGTTAATCCCCAGCCTTAGCTACACCTACTCAACCGAGGCAGGCGGCTATTTCGTCGAAGCAAGCATACATAGCCCTTGGACATTGAGCCAAGGTCTTACCGTTACTCCCTACATTACTCAGGCATTTGACTTCCAATATGTCACCGAAGAACATCAGGGGGTTAACCATTTTCAGTTCGGTGTAGAAGCCGAATGCCTCATTAGTGACCGACTCACACTATCGGGCCATTTCAGCCACACCTTAGCCCAGGAAGATATCAAACTTGAGGCCAGAGCCGATGGTAATGAGACGAATCTGGATCAGACCTATGCAGGCATTCATCTGACTTGGAATTTCTAACCTAAATATGGCTAAGCAAAACTGTGTAGAGATAAACTTGGTTAAACCTCTCTTTATCGTCTAAATTTACCCTTAACTTATAGTTAAAAATGGATGGTGAGAAATCATCTCACCAAATCTACACTAATGGCAGGGAACGCCGTTAGCCTAATCTATATTTGAAGCATCAAGCATATAGACTCGAAGCTAGCAATACAGAGTAATAGAGGAACAGGGAATGTCACTCTTCAATATCCACAAACTCGTTGCGCGTCAGCGTTGGTTAATCAAGCCTATATGGGTATTGCTGATCTTGTTCGTTAACTCTCCTTGCCAAGCTAACGGCAGGACCTTACTCACCAATGCCGATGCACCTCCTCTGGGCATAGGTGTTGCCTTAGACAGTGAAGGGAAACCGATTGCCATCCCCACCACGAGAAGTGCCCTTGAGTATCACCCACCAGAGATCCACACATCTAAAAAAACCAAGAGTAAAAAAAGTAAACCCACTAAACGTGCTAAGAAAAAAAGTGCCAAAACCCTGTCGAGAAAGCAGAAGTTGGCCAGTAGAACCAATGTCGCCAACGATCCAGGTTGCCGCTGGCTCGACAAGCGCATGGATAAATTAGAGAAGAGCCTGTCTTTCGCAGGAAACCAAACAAACTATGGATTTCATCGAGATGAATTAAAAATAAGACATAGGGAGTGGCTGTGCATGAAGTGTGGTGCAGAGGGGCCAAACCAGAAAGATCATGACTCTTGCCAGTATCGGCGTTAACTGCAATTTCTGTCTTACAGGTAAGATTGCAATTTTTTCTCTGTATTTCGGGTCTGAAGATAGAGCACTGGTTCAAGACATAAATTCCCTCTACAATGAGGCATGCTTTTTTCGAGCAACCTTTTAAAGACTTTTTGGAGATAAAGATGGCCCAACATTTTGACTATATCTGTCTTGGCGCAGGTAGTGGTGGTATTGCATCGGCGAATCGTGCGGCTATGCGCGGCGCTAAAGTACTTCTTATCGAGGCTAAAGCCCTCGGCGGAACCTGTGTCAATGTGGGCTGTGTACCCAAAAAAGTGATGTGGTATGGCGCACAAGTCGCCGAAGCTCTGCATCTTTACGCCAAAGATTATGGCTTCGATGTCACGGTAAATAAGTTTGACTGGAGCACCTTAGTCGATAGCCGTGAGGCCTATATCGACCGCATCCACGGCGCCTATGACCGCGGTCTGGCAAGCAACAAGGTCACCTTAGTCCGTGGCTATGGCCGCTTCGTCGACCAGCGCACCATAGAAGTCGATGGCGAGCACTACACTGCCGATAATATTCTTATCGCCACGGGTGGCTCACCAACAATCCCAAATATTCCCGGCGCCGAACACGGTATCGATTCCGATGGTTTCTTCGCGCTCAGAGAGCAGCCTAAACGTGTTGCCGTTATCGGCGCCGGTTATATCGCCGTCGAACTAGCCGGTGTACTGCATTCTTTAGGTAGCGAGACTCATCTATTCGTGCGTAAACACGCGCCACTGCGTAGCTTCGACCCTATGCTAAGTGAAGCCTTGATGGAGTCTATGGCTACAGATGGCCCTAGCCTGCACATCCACAGCACACCGCAAGCGGTAGAGAAGAATGCCGATGGCAGCCTGACCCTTAAGCTTGAAAATGGTGAAAGCTATGAAGTCGATACCCTAATCTGGGCTATCGGCCGCAAGCCTTCTACTGGTAATATCGGTCTTGAGAACACTCAAGTGAAGCTTAACGATAAAGGCTATGTCATCGTCGACGAACAGCAAAATACCACCAACCCGGGTATCTACTGTGTCGGTGATATCATCCAAGGTGGCGTCGAACTCACTCCGGTTGCCGTTAAGGCTGGCCGTTTATTATCTGAACGTCTGTTCAATGGCATGACCGATGCCAAGATGGATTATAAGCTTATTCCGACTGTCGTATTCAGTCACCCAGCGATTGGTACCATGGGGCTCAGCGAGCCTGAAGCCATTGCCGAGTATGGCGAAGACAATGTCACAGTCTATGTCTCTGGCTTCACCTCCATGTACACGGCAATCACTGCTCATCGTCAAGCCTGTAAGATGAAGTTGGTCTGTGCCGGCCCGAACGAGACCGTTGTCGGTATACATGGCCTAGGCTATGGCATGGATGAGATCCTACAGGGTTTCGGCGTAGCTATGAAGATGGGCGCGACCAAGAAAGACTTCGATGCAGTAGTGGCTATCCACCCAACGGGTGCGGAAGAATTCGTTACCATGAAATAAAGCTCAATAAATAGTTATCAGCCCGACTGCTATCTAATACCGATAGGTATACAAAGCGTCGGGCTTTTTTGTGGTTATTTTCTAGATGACGATGGAGTCAATAAGCTAAACTTCCCCTTAAGTGAAAATCATCATCATTTCATAATATGATCTATTATTTTCCCCGCCTAAAAAATAATTTCAGATTAATATATTTAAATTTAAAAATAGGAATGAAGACCGATAAACAGTACAGGGCATGTTATAAACCATATTTCAATAAATAAGTTGAAACTAGATTGATGACAATTTGTAGCCAAATTAAGAGTCAAATGAAACAGCCTCGTGCATCCTTACAATAAACCAACAAACATTGAGTAAATCATTTGTAAACCCCTACGCGTTAATAAATTAAATCCCACGAGGTTAATTCTTCCGGTTATGAACACACCGTTAATTGACAGCCTAACCACATCAAGGGTTACAACGGAAAATGTATTATTCTGCTTCATATAATTTTAAAATGTAACCCGCAAAAATACAGGTGTAATAATAAACCATTACAATTGTCTAGTATGTTATCGATCGGTACAATAAATATGTAACCATAATTAGTGAGTTACATTATTTCCATATTAACCGACCAGTATAAAGTCGAATTTATACTCAGGATAAATCATAAATGAAAACTAGTATAATTATGGCAGCTCTTATTGCTGCTTCAGGGTCTGCTTTCGCTCAAGATAATTCAGATAGTTTTATTAATCATCATTGGGTTGATTTAGGCAGTAATCATACCGACTTGGCAATGGTACAGCGGGATTGCCAGGCTCTAGGCTCCAATTATCATGTCCCCACTGCCGAACATATGAATAAACTTCCAGATGAATTTAGGAAGGCCAATCTCTATGATCGTGCCAGCCTACTTGATGTGGTGGCTCTTGGCTTTGGAGATAAAAGTCGATATAGGAAATACAAGTCTCCTGATTTTTTAGCTAATTATAATGGTGAACCAAGAAGGACTAGCGTAAGAGCTTATGGATCAGGCGTAAGAATTAGAGCAATGTATATAGTAAAAAATAACCTTGAACCGTTTATTGAAGAAGAATTTATTGAAGAAAAGCCATCTTCAGATCCCATTGATATGCTGTTTAATGATTTCTTGTTAACGTTAAAACCTCAGCCCAAGCCAATACACAAGCCCAAGCCAATACACAATATGTGTGTGCAATTACCTATGTCTAATCCCATAGTGCCAGAAACAGAAGGCAATGCTGCAAATGTTGATGAATTAGCTCGTCACGAATTTATACTTGACCCTCTAACGGAAGAAAACAATAACTTAGTTGAGATTGTCATTGGTAAGCACCATCAAGTGGACTGTAATGCCTATGGATTAGAGGGCAATGTTGAGAAAATAGAAACAGGTTTTGATTACCCATTTTATAAACTAGCTAGTTATTCGATATCACATACATTAATGGCATGTCCAGCAGAATCTGTTCGTAAAGAGTTCTTAACAATAGAGAGTGATAAAGTTTATATTTATGACAGCAGCAAACCGTTTGTCGTTTATGCACCAAAGGATTTAGAGGTTAGCATAAAAACACGGTATATTACCCGTTAAATAAAACCGCGATATTTACTCGTCATTTTGGTGGGACTATTATATTAGTCCCACCAAAATAAAATCCACATTTACAAGATGATTTAACGCGTAACATTTACATTAAATTATACTTAACAAAGCCAAATTAATAGTGCCATTCTGATTTAGTTAATACCTAAGGTACACTTGAATGTAAGTTACTAGCTATATTTAAGTATATGGCACGATTAATATCAACAGTGATATTAGTTTATTTCATACCTAATGGTAAGTGAAACAACCACCCCCTATAACCCTCCATTAGAATCAAGAGGGATCAACTACCTTTACTTACATTAAAAAGAGAAGGCTTGAGTGCTGTTAAAACTGGCGGAGTTTTCAAGTAAGTCAAAAGAAAAGTAAACTGGATGAACGCAATAGTGTTTACCTGAATAAAGGCCGCATTGCGGCCTTTATTCAGTGTAAAAGAATTAATGATCGATCATATCGGACAGTACCATAGCCGCGTGAGTTTCAACTACGCCTGAGCTAAAGCCGTACTTGTCACCATATTTGGGTTCTAGTGCATCTTGAACTTTTGATGTGATCTCATCTTGCCAACGTTTTGCCCAGATAAAGTGATTACCATCAGATTCCAACGGAGTATAAGGTGCGATTTCAAGCTGCTTACCCACTTCCGTACGTAAATCCTCGATATAGGTAAGCAAAGCTTTAACATCTTGTTTGGACCCAATATTACCATGACCACCATTAATGAAATCCCAGTGCGAGCTTAAGCGCTTCCCAAGAAGGGAACTTAGATCTTTTTCATATCCATGAAAATTCTCCGCACCAGCGAAATTATAGAATGGCAATTGATCTGGATTGATCATATCGGCAAAATGCACAACACGATCTTCTGGGATCATAATTAGTGTATTGTCTGGTGTGTGCCCTGAGCCAATTGGTGCAATCAAATGAATATATCTTGAACCAAATTTAACCCTCTGTGGACGGGTTAAGTCGTACACTTCATTCGGTGCAGGGACTTTGGGTTCCCTAATGCCTTGCTCGTTAACCACGGAATGCTCATTAATTTTTTTTGCCACTTGTTTACCAGAGATAATCCGCAATGGTCCAACGCCTGGGTACTCTCTTTCTATGGCTTCTTTTAGCTGATTACCGCCTCCAACATGATCAAGGTGGTAATGAGAATACATAATGGCTGTGATCGGCTTATCGGTCAGCGATTTAATAGCCTCAATTAAAGGATCAATGCGATGATCCCCTAGTGGGTCAATAACTAACACGCCAGCTTCATTGATAATAACCGTCGCACTGTAATAATTAACGCCAATCCAGTACGTTTGGTCACCCAATTTTTGGATGGTCGCTTCTGTGCCGTTAAACTGACGATCGAATAAGTGATCGATTTTCTGCCCAGGTTCCAATGATTTTGTGGACGAAGGTGCAACAAAATCTTCGACCAAGGGTCTCACTTCATCAGGAAAATAAATTCGTTGCTGCTCCGTGTTTTGAGTGTAATACGATGCATGAACGTTCGCCGTCAACAGTGCAAGCGCCAGTGGAGCAAGTGTCAAAAATGGTTTCATGGTGTTCTCCTAGTTTGTTTGAATAAACAATAAAGGAGGACAAATAATTAAGACAATGCAAGATTGTTATAACGTTTATAACTAAAACGCAAGAAAATGGAATTAATAACTATGGTCACACCAGACATTAATCTTCGCTCTGTTGATCTGAATTTGCTTACGGTGCTCGAACAACTATTTGTTCATAAACACATCAGTCACGCAGCAAAGGCGCTTAATATGAGCCAGCCAGCGGTGAGCCGAGCACTAGCAAGGCTGAGAGAGCAATTTCAAGACCCATTATTAGTCAAAACCAGTTTTGGTTATCAATTAACACCTAAGGCACAGAGGTTAAGTGAACAAATCACTCAAATGCTGAGTGTGGTAAGGCAAATATTGCAAGCTGATGAGTTTGACCCTTCAGAATATTCCGGCGTGTTTACTATTAGTGCGCTGGATTTCGAGATGATGATGTTGTTACCCAAATTGTTGTCTGTGGTACATAAAAAAGCTCCAAAATTAAAGATACAAATTATCCAACACAATCCATTTATAGAGTTAGGAAAATATCTAGAACAGGTCACTCAGTTACTTTTGTACTCCACAGACGCAAGCCCAACTAATGTCTTTAAGCAACGTTTGTTTAACGATAATTATGCCGTGATCATGTGCGCAAACAACCCATTAGTTAAAGAGGTGGACTCTTCGAGTACGGGATTAACATTAGAAAGCTACATCCAAAGCAGCCATGTGATTGTATCTGGGAATGGATTAACCACGACCGATATTGATATAGAGCTAAAAACACGGGGATATGAAAGAGACGTCGTGTCTGCGATTCCTCACTTCTCTCTTATTCCCGACGTGGTGAAAAATAGCAACCTTATCGCCACCATGCCTCGTAGAATGGTCAATCACTTAAAACCAAGAGACGATTTTTACGTAACAGATTTACCTTTTAAGACGCCGGATTTTCTGGTTGAACAATTTTGGCACAAAATTCACCACCACTGCCCTATTCACCAATGGATCCGAAATGAGCTTAAAGCCATAGCGACCCATAAGTTTGACTAATACATTGTTTCAATAGGGATTGTAGTAGCGTGCTCAGGTGTTTTAACAAAGTTAAAAATTTAAATAATCGGAACGATACAATAAGATAATGCTTAATAAAAATAGTTATCAACCCGACTGCTGTCTAATACCAATAGAGCTCCATAGCAGCGGGCTTTTTTGTGGCTGTTTTTAAGATGACGATGGAGGCAATAAGCCAAACTCCTTTTTATATTTATTCAATTTTATTGAATCTATAGCTAAAATTAATTGAATTTATTGACACTAGCTCTCTGGCTATAATCATTAGCTGTTTTACTTCAACTCGATCCTATGGCAGCCGACAAACAAACATTGAAGCAAAAATACCCTTTAATTAAAGAGTATCTGCCTTTTTTCTTAATCACATGCCTATGCCTGCTCCCCGTCATCTCCTCGCCTATCGCCTTAATACTCGGCTTTACCTTAGCGAGTCTTGGCTTAGTACCTGCCAACCTAGATATAGCCTCACTGACTAAGCGTTTACTGTCATATTCGATCATAGGCTTAGGATTCGGTATTCATCTGCAGACCGCAATATCTGTCACCTTAGACAATCTGCCGTTGATCTTAGGCTCGATAGTTTTCACCTTAGTCTTAGGCTACTTATTGACTAAGGCACTGGGATTCGATGCTAAGACGGGACACTTGATATCGGCTGGCACGGCTATCTGTGGCGGCAGTGCCATCGCAGCGGTGTCACCTGCCATCAACGCTAAGAGCGAGCAATCGGCTATTGCCTTAGCCACGGTATTTATTCTTAACTCGGTCGCCCTATTCCTGTTTCCCGCCCTGGGTCACCTGTTTGCCATGAGCCAATATGACTTTGGTGTATGGAGTGCAATAGCAATACACGATACATCCTCCGTTGTAGGAGCGGCCTCGGCCTATGGCGAAGAAGCCCTCACAACAGCAACCACCATCAAGCTAGCGCGTGCATTATGGATCATCCCTATCGCACTGATCAGCGCCCTGCTGTTTGGCGGTGACAAGAAAAAGATAGCCATCCCCTATTTTATCGGCTTCTACTGCTTAGCCATCGCTATCGCCCACTGGTTTCCCCAGGGGCAAACCGCCTATCAGGCCATTTTCGAGCTATCCAAGCGATTATTGGTTCTGTGTCTGTTCTTGATAGGGGCGGGGATCACTGTGGGTAAGATGCGAGCCGCTGGGGCTAAACCTTTGATACTCGGGGTGACACTCTGGCTGTCGATCGGCACAGGTTCGCTGCTGTATATTTTGTATGTTTAAAAGAAGGACCTAGTTTCTTTCAACCCTAATTTTATTTCCCACCGACAAGCTTAGACTGCTTCACTGGATTTATATCCGAGTACGATCCATAACAAGCACGCGAAGGCGGCAAGATCGATTAAGGCTCTGATTAGGCCACTGGTTAGCATTGAGGCGAGAACGAAGACTGCACAACATAAGATAATTAACCACTGTTTCATACTCTAACCTCCGGCAGACTTTGAATAGGGCTGGAGCTCAACGACTCTGGATATAGCCCAAATAACGCCACAAAGTGGCATAAATAGAAATGCGAAGCAGATCTATCTGAAGTGGTTATTATTTATCAAATTGCGATTTAATCCCAAATACCCGTTTTTACTAACAAATAGCTAGATCGGCTAAGGCTGAATTGAAAATAGCGAGATCTTAACCACATTAAGGGGCATCACTGGCATCATCATTCCAGTGATATTCAGTCAAATGCCCGATACGCTCCACCTCTGCTTTCCCCCTAAATTGCTGAATATAAAAAGCCCAGCATCGAGTTCAGCCTTCAAAGCCTGATCCCCTGTTCTACACTTGAGAGTGTCTAGTCACTGCTGCGGATTTATCAGATATGTCTTTTCGGGATTTATATCAATGGCTCTCTCTTAACTCTATCGGCAGTAAAGTCATCTTATCTATGGTGAGCATCAGCCTCTTGGTACTCCTCCTATCGGCTTCCAACTTTCTAATAAATACCCGAGTAAAGGAAGGCACCACAGATGTGAGCACCCATGAGATCCCCAAGGCCATAGCCGCAATTAACATGCTAGACGAGATTGGTGATATGAATGCCAACATTCTCGAATATGCTCTGGGTGAAGTAGATGAAAGAAATGATTTCGATCGCAACCAGGAGGAATTTACGCTTTATCTGACAAATCTGAAGCAGGCACAGACCATCCACGACAAACGTATAGATGAAATTGAAGATCTCTTCGAAATTTTTCACACCACAGCAAGGGTTAAGGTATTCAACCGATACAATCCAAATAATGAAGAATGGGCCAGGCAGAGGGTTAAGGGCCTTAACGCAGTCACGGGACACAAGCTAGAATTACTGTTAGATAGCCTAAAGGAGAGCGAAATAAAAGATGTTGGTTCACAACCAGAACTCGATGAGGTGATATACGATGATTTACCTGGTGTTCGTTACTATCTGGAGCTGGTCGATGAAGCCGGGGACATGGTGGCCGACCTTAGCGAATATGTCACCGGCGCGTACCAAGCTAAAGAGTCTTTCGTCGAGAATGCACAAAACTTCGAAGAATACCTAACCAGATTGAAGCCTCTGGAGATGAAACCAGAAGAGATCTCTCAGTTAAAGGAAGTTGAAGCCCTGTATAAGGTGCTCAGAGATGGTGGCTTCGAGGTCTTTCAACGCTACAACTCTTCCAATAAGACCTTAGCCATCACGGCCATCGATGACCTGGAACACCAAATTTTTGCCCGCTTGGAACGGCTACTCGATGAAGTTTCTCTCGATGCAACTGAAGCTGCCAATAGTGAGCTGCTGGGATTGAGAGAGATCACCGCAGCGAATCAATACCTGCTCATTACCTCCCTGATCTTGGTACTGTTACTGTGTGCCAGTATCATCTATTTTTCATATCGTAGTATCACCCAGCCCATCACTAAGCTGAGTGGCACAATGAAACAGCTAGCCGATGGCGATACCGAGGTAGAAGTCATATATCTGGAACGCAATGATGAAGTCGGCTACATGGCAAAGGCGATAGATATATTCAAAATCAATATGATTGAAAGAAATCGAGTCGAACTGGAGCTGGTTAGCGCCAAAGATAATGCAGAGGAAGCGTCTAAGGCGAAGGCCAGCTTCCTGGCGACTATGTCACATGAAATCCGTACTCCCATGAACGGTATCATAGGCATGATAGATCTACTGCTGACATCAAATATGAATCGTGACCAACGCAATATGACCAACACAATTCGTGATTCAGCCTTCTCACTGCTCAATATTATTAACGATATACTCGACTTTTCTAAAATTGAAGCTGGCAAATTAGAGCTGGAAAACATTAATTTTTCGATTGCAGGTCTGCTCGAAAGCGTCGTCGATACCATCACACCGAGTGCCGATGAAAAAATGGTCAGCCTGGAACTCTATACCGACCCTAGTATCCCCCAACACATTATTGGTGACCCGGTTAGGATAAGACAAATATTATTTAACCTTCTGGGTAATGCGGTGAAGTTCTCTTCTAACCAAGATGACAATGGCCTGGTTAGAGTGTCTCTTAAGAAACATGAACTGACCCTTGACTCTGTCTCTTTCAACATAGAGGTGACAGACAATGGCATAGGCATTAACCCAGAAAATCTTGAAGGATTATTTCAACCTTTCACCCAAGCAGAATCTTCAACCACCCGCCGCTTTGGCGGAACCGGACTCGGGCTCGCCATCTGTCATAATCTGATCACATTAATGGGAGGGGAAATAACAGTCACTAGCACACCAGATGAAGGTTCAAGCTTCAATGTATTTATGTCATTCCCCTATAAAGATGAACAGGCATTACCACTTGAAAACTATCGAGACATCTTAGTCATTCAGGATATCAAATCGAGCTGGTTATCCCAGTGTATCGAGGAATATTTTACCGCTAAGAAAATCAATATCATTTCAGTCCCTTACACGAAAATAACTGACTTTATCCGTGATAACCATTCACCCTCGATGCAAACTGTGATGATCACAGATGACTTTGAGTATTGTGAAGCCCAACTGATGCAACATCTAAATGATAAATTAAGAAGTAGCATACGTTTTCTGGTTTTAAATCAATCCTCCAGAGGCGAAGGAATATTCAATGAGCACTCCTTCGCGATCGCTGCTTCACCTCTCAAGATGAGTACCCTTTTCTATGGGTTTCATGTCGTCTTGGGCAGAGAGAGTCCCTTAGAAATGGTCGCCCACGAGAGTCATAAACTCGAGAGGACTCATCTGCCCCTCGAGGAAGCCGAGGACGCAGGACGGTTAATCTTAGTCGCGGAGGACAACCAAACCAATCAGGAGGTGATTAAACGTCAGCTCAACAAACTAGGTTACTCTTGTATCATAGCCGACGACGGCATTCATGCCGAAGAGCTCTATGCTGATTATCAATTTGCCATGGTACTGACCGATTGCCATATGCCCAAAAGAGACGGCTATGAATTAGCCGGAGTCCTTAGAGACATCCAAGCCAAGTCAGGAACATCTGTTCCAATTATCGCCATCACTGCCAACGCCTTAGTGGGCGAATCGGAGAAGTGCATTGCCGCAGGCATGGATGATTATCTCTCCAAGCCTGTAGAGCTGATAAAGCTCAGCAAGATGTTACAAAAGTGGCTAGCTAATTCTAAAAAGCCAGCGACTCAGAGAAAAACACCTAGGCCAGGGTCAAGCTATTTAGATCCAGAGGTGATCAGGACTATTTTTGCCGATGATATGCAAGACTATACCGCCTCATTGATCGATTTTCTGGAGATTAGCCTGCCACAAATAAAAACCATGGCAAAAGAGCGTGAATTTGGAGTTTCGGTAATAGGCGAGCTAGCCCACAAGCTCAAGTCTTCCGCTAAGATGGTGGGAGTCACCTGCATAGGTGTGCACTGTGAGACCATAGAGATGACAGCAAAACAAGAAGATAAGGATTCAGCGAGAAAGCTGATTCAATCACAACTCGATACCCTCAAGAAAATCTTGCCCCTCATCGAAGATGAGATAGAGTCTTTGATCAAGTCGCATCAAGACTAAGGCAGCATTACCTAAGCTCTCGCCCCCATCCCTGACTCATCAGTGGTGTTAACGGCTTCACTTGTACGGCGCATTAGATAACCGCTGAGAATAGAAAACACACAGTAAGCAGAGAAGTAGTAGAAACCCACATCGAAGCTCGCTGTGGTTTTTAACAGCTCTCCCATTCCCGCGGAGGCATTCCCCGCCATGTAGCTCACCATAAGTGCCACCACGAACACATCGGCCATCGACCACTTTGCTATGATGCCTGTAAACTGACCGAGTCTGAATTTAGCCTTAGGTGCAATAGGAGTTTGCTGTATCAACATCAAGATAAGTTTCAATGCTGGAATAACGACACTGAATACCCCTACCAATAGAGCCACCAAGATATTCCCGGATTGATACAGCTCCTCGACAGTCCCCCAGATGCTGCGCGTTTTCTGAAAAACCTCGACCTCACCTTGGATCGTGTCTAGCCCTAACATACTCGACATCATAGTTAGCATATCTCTAGCGCTACCACTACCATCGGCCAGATGGGTGATCCCCGCCTGAGCCAGCTCAGATTTCTCTATACTTCCACTGATGCTTAGAATGGGCAGTGTCACACCTGGGACCAGTAAGGCCAGAGAGAGTAAAATAACGATTGCAGGTAAAATACGTTTCATGTTGTGCTCAGCAGATAGTGAATACCGGATTATACCTGTGATGTAATAGGCAGATCAAAAAGAGCCTAATTTAAAAGAGGGCTCTGAGACTAGTAAAATGGAGCGGGATCGACATTCAAGCTGCTTGGGGAAACACCACGTTCGATATGCAAATCAGACTTAAGTAGATCGACCATTGTCACACTGGTATAGCGTTTAAGTTTGATGGAATAGAAGCATTTGAGTACGGGGTGTAGCGCATCCCTGTCCTTTGCTTCCCAGACTATGCCTATTCGACCGTCCGATAATTCCACCAAAGAGCCCACTGGATATACCCCCACACAGCGGATAAAATCGTAAACTAATTTTTCATCCAGATGAAACGGTGTCAGGCTGAGGAGGATCTTGAAGGCCGCAGCCGGGCTCATGGCCTCCTTATAACAACGTGTTGCTGTGAGGGCATCGAATATATCTACGATACAGCTCATGCGCCCATGTAGGGGGATTTCATCTCCCTTAAGACCTCGAGGATAACCATTACCATCCAGCTTCTCATGATGCATCAGACAAATATCTTTACTGAGGTCCGATAATCCCTTGGTCTCGGCCATAATCTCTATGGCAAAAACCTGATGTAGCTTCATATGCTCAAACTCTTGAGGGGTTAATTTCCCCGGCTTATGAAGCACCTTATTATCGACCTTAATTTTACCGATATCATGTAAGATCCCACCCACGGCCATCTGCCTGAGGATCTCTTTATCCATCTTGAGGTATTTACCGAAGGTTACCAGCAGAAATGCGACGTTGATCGAGTGCTCTAACAGATAGGCGTCTTTCGTTCTCAGGGCCGATACACACTTGAGAGCATCATCGTCGAGCAATGCAGATTCGATCATATTATCGGCTAGTGCTTCAAATGGCGCGACCTCGATGGCTTTGCCCTCGAAGACCTCTGACAATACCTTCTTGAGCAGAACTTTCGCCTCAAGGATCAATTTCTTAGCATGTAGCTGAGACTTATCTCTACTTGGCTTGATTTTCTTGACTACAGGTTTAGGCGAAATGGCGCGTTTGAGTCCACAGCTATCGGCCGAACGTTCAACATCAATCCACACATATTCGATGCCACTCTTCTTCAGCTTAATAATCGAATTTTGATTACGGATCTGTCCAGCATTGGCTATGGCTACCTGACCTTTCTGGTCTATGGCCGACACAAACATACCTATGTCCAATTTAGACACAGGAAATTTAACTAATGCTTTAGAATCCGCCGAACCGACCATGTGCTCACATCCCCCCAAATGACCTTCTGGCCTAGAGTTTGTTATTAAAAATTAGACTCTTTACCTTGATACATCTTCATATAAGTATTCTAGTACGCCAGATGCCTTATCGACATTTTGTTTTTAACTTGGCGAGAGGGGGCATTCTATTCCTAGAAAGCTTAAATCACCACTTTAAAATATCAATAACAGAACCGCTCGATTTAAAAACATACTACGATCATACCAACTAATTAAGTAACCAGTTGATTTCAAGTACCCATAGAGATAAACCTAAGAAACAAGTTGCAACCCCATACATGTTAGTCTGTAATATTAGCTGGTTCCATAAAATACCATCGAGTTAAGCATCTTCATCATAAGGGCTGAATACTGTCGAATTAAAGCCCAAGTTCACAGCTTAAAGGCCTACAGCTTGACACTTTTCGGCTCGCCCTTTACTTTGTGGTAAAGATTCTTATTACCAATTGTTTTTATGAGTCTTAATAGCTGAGTTCATGTCGCTACATGAGCGTTCACTATTCTGATCTGTTTGGAGTTTTTATTGGCTGCCCTATTGCTGTCACAGGCTATTTCGTCTCTTACCGATAAGCTGAAACAATTTAATTTCCAGTCCCCTAGCGATCCCATCATTCAACTGTCTGTCAGTATCAAAGCCTTACCCGTTATAGCCTGGTTATCAGCTCAACCAATTTATCCAAGGATCTATTGGAAAGGCAGAGATACCGAAGAAGAGGTCTCCGCTATTGGTAGCTGCAAAGACTTCTTCTATGACGAGGCTGTAGACGATAACCAGCTCGCCATGGCGTACCAGGAACAACGCACACTAACCAATAATCAAGACATTCGCTATTACGGCGGTGTCGCGTTCGACAGAACGACTGAGTCCTGGCCAGAATTTGGCAGGGCCAGATTTGTTTTACCCAGAATAGAGTTAAGACGCAGTGGTACTGAATATAAGCTACTGGTTAATTTAAATTGTGAAAACCAGGATACCGAATCTGAGCGCCGAAATGCCATCGAGAGCTTAGCTAACTTAGCCGCCCCTAGACCACTACCACCGCCAAATAAAGTCAGTTTGCTAGGTCGTAGTGACAGGCCGGATCACTATCATTGGACAGAATTAGTTAATCGGGTCACTCACCCTAAATTTATCAAAGAGACCCCCAAGGTAGTGTTATCTCGCCTGACTCAACTAGAAGTCAATGAAGAGATAAATCCTTGGATGTTGCTTGCCTGCTGGCAAGGTCGTAACCCAAATAGTTTTCAATTTGGCTTTCAGTTTAGCCCGGATCGTACCTTTATCTCCTGTACGCCGGAGCGACTATTTCGCCGCCGTCAGAGGGAGCTATTTACCGAGGCATTAGCTGGCACGACGACACGGGGGCTAAATCAAGAAGAAGATGCCTTACTCGCAAAACAGCTAATGGAAGATAGCAAAAATAGCCATGAAAATCAGTTAGTAAGACAGCATATCGTCGATGTTCTCACTCCCTTAAGTAACTATGTCGGCGCAGAAGAGACACCTAAGGTGTTTAAATTAAGTCATATTCAGCACCTACACCGCTCTATTCGCGCCGAGTTAAAACCTGGCGTAGATGATTTTCAGCTATTACTTGCCCTGCATCCAACTCCAGCCGTAGGAGGACTCCCCAGAGAACCGGCAATGAATTTTATTCGTCAACGAGAAGGATATAGCAGAGGTTGGTATGCTGGTGCTTGTGGATATTTTAATAAATATGAAAGTGAATTTGCCGTCGCTATTCGCAGCGCGCTGATTGAACCTGGGCGGATAAATTTGTTCGCCGGTGCAGGCATAGTATCCGGCTCCGAGGCTGATGATGAGTGGCTAGAGCTGGAAAATAAGCTCACCACAATACTCTCGATATTAACGGAACTCTAAATGCTTAGGTGGGTGATTTAGCGGGTTTATTGTTTTATACCATTCCGAGTAAGTATCTGATCATTCAGCGGGAGTTCAAAGCACTGTAGGCAAGGCGAATGTTTGAAGCTAATAGTTATTCTATATCGAGAACATTCAACGTAGCATAAAGGGTTTTGAAACCCGCACTGCGTGAGACTCTCAGTGTTTCCACTTCTGTGTTGCATTGACTTAAAAGGGAATAACCATTTCCTCATCAATGCGCCTTGAATTGAAAAAACTGAGAGTCTCTGAACTGACCAGATACTTATATGGAATGGTATTAGCGTCACTTAGCTGAGAGGCGTTCGGCATTCTCACCTACATAATGACGAAACAGCTGTTCAAGCTCGCCACTGGCTATCAATTTTGTTAGCTCTTTATCGAAGTGAGTTTTTAGCAGCTCCCCCTTGTCCGTCTTGCTAAATACAAAATAGACCTCCAGCCGAAATACATCCTCTATAATGACAAACTGCCTTGGTTGATTCAGCTCAGCCACTTTAGTGAGCATGGCGGGCTTATAGTCGAGAACCGCATCGATTTTCCCTTGATTTACCCGGTTAAGCAGATCCAACAAGTTAACACTCTCTTCATAGTACATAGCAACGGGGATCAATTCATCGAAGCGATAATCTAACAGTGCCTGCACCTTCTTTTGAGCTAAGCTGCCTATGCCCTGCCACAATGCTGCTAACTCCGGCGTTACCGCCACATCTACGGTATCGACTTCAATAGGAATATCACTGTATATTGAGTTGGCTTTATCATCGGGATAGAAGCCAAGCGCCATATCCGCTTTATGATGATGTAGTAAATACCTGACCCGAGAAAAAGGCACCATGTCTATTTCCAGCAGCCAGTCTTCAGCGGGAAAAATTCGTCTTAAAATATCGAAGTAATAACCACTGCCATCATGATTAGTATATCCAACCCAATTTTCGGTAACGATATGTATGCGGGCAGGTTCAGTTAGACCACTGATGGGTATTGCGCTGAGTACAATCAAAATCAATCTGCAAATTAGCTGCTGCATTGCCTTAGCCCCGAGAAACCTAGCTTAAGTTTAGATGCTAAAGTTACTATTTGATCACTAAGCTGGATTTTTACTTGCCAGTACCCTCTACACCTATATACTGTGCCGCCCCTACCGGGGCAAAATAATCAAAAAACACTCACTAAGACGCCTATTCCATTAGCCACTTAATTGAGTGTTAACCATAACCAGCGGGTTCCCTCACCCCGTATCAAAGCTTAGTCTATAAAAAGGTCACAAAATGTTATCCTTATCGACAACACAAATTCGTCGTGCACTGCTTCTGCTCGTCGGCTTCCACATATTGATCATATGCGCCAGTAACTATTTAGTTCAGATGCCGTTTCAAATATTTGGCTTACATACAACCTGGGGAGCATTCAGCTTCCCATTCGTTTATCTTGCTACAGATCTGACCGTAAGAATTTTCGGCCAAAGTAATGCGAGAAAAATAATTTTTAAGGCCATGCTTCCCGCTTTAGTGATCTCTTATTTAATGGGTGTCCTGTTTCACCAGGCTAATTTTCAAGGTATTGGCTCACTGGCAGAATTTAATAGCTTTGTATTTAGGATCGCATTTGCGAGTTTTGCGGCCTATCTTGTTGGCCAATTAATGGATATCACCGTTTTTGCTAAATTAAGGGATACTAAGTCCTGGTGGGTAGCCCCAGCCGCTTCAACATTAGTCGGTAACCTGATCGATACTATCGTCTTCTTTGGCATCGCTTTTTACGCCTCCAGCGATAGCTTTATGGCAGAGCACTGGCCTGAGATTGCCAGTGTCGATTATGGCTTCAAACTTATCGTGAGCTTATGCCTGTTCCTACCTGCATACGGCATTTTATTAAAGGTTTTAGAACAAAGAATCGTCAATATAAGACAAATGTCGAACAGATAGCATTCACTGACCATGTCTGCTTCAATGCATTAAAATGGCGGCACTCAATTTTATCCATGAGATGTCGCCCTCCCCCTAAAGTGATTATCAATATTAATTGATATAAAAACAGCAATAACATTTCACTTAATAATCTTTATTTACAAAAGCTTATGTAACATCTAAATCAATAACATGCCCACTATCCAAATCTTTACAATAAAACACCTTGCCAAACTTAATGATAATGATTACCATTTGCATGCGTTCCAAGAACTCACTCTACAAGGCTAAGGTAAACACTTCATCTCTGTTTTAATTGGCTCACTATTTAGTTAACTTTTATCAAAAGTTAACTAAATAGAAAAGTTAAGCGAGTTTTGCATAGCACGACATTGCTCACACACTCTTATAGCCGGGATATCTTTTATCCCGGTATTTTTTTGCCTGATTTTCACCCTGCAGCAAACTAACAACAAAATAAACCCAAAATCACACAAATAAAACTTGCCAACGATAATGATAATGATTACTATTTACGTGCGTTCCAAGAACTCACTCTACAAGCTAAGGTAAACACTTCATCTCTGTTTTAATTAGCTCACTATTTAATTAACTTTTGTTAAAGAGTTAACTCAATAGGAAAGTTAAGCGGGTTTCGCATAGCACGACATTGCTCACACACTCTTATAGCCGGGATATTTTTATCCCGGTATTTTTTTGCCTAAAATTTTTGACTGAAGCCAATTACCGATTCGTATAAAGATGTGGTCACTCAGCGAGAGTTTAGCGCTTCAGAGGCAAGGCAACGAGTGAGTATGTTCCTACCAAGCGGCAACAGTCCTATCAACATAACCAATAGCCATGCATTATCAGTTAATGAGTATCAAGAGGAAGGAAAGGCCAATATCAGCCTATGTCCTGCTTGTAGAAGATTCAAATTGATAAAACGACAAAACAATTGTTTGTAAATTCCAATCAACAAGATACAAGGTAAGCAATTGATTTTAAATGTGGTAAACGTTAACTCAAGCCTTATTAATATAAAATACCAACAAAACACTTGCACAACCAAATGATAATGATTATTATTTACATGCGTTCCAAGGACTCATACTTACTTATGTGATTCAGCCTATGTTTTATGTCATAGGTCATAATGAAGTTGAGTTTTCAAGCACGACATTGCTCACACACTCTTTATAGCCTGGATTATATTTTCCAGGCTTTTTTTTGCCTGTTACGCGCTAGCCTCTACACTCCAACTTGCTCTTCACACGCTAGCCGCTTCCAACCTTTTCTATGATTTGTCCTATAACCTGAGGACAATTACGTGCCATTGAAGTGTAGCCCTTCATATGGCGTATCTGTCCGCTCCTCTTTAGCCTTATGATATAAACCTATGGTGAACAAGGTACCCTTGCCCACTGTAGAACTCACCTCGATAGTGCCGCCAATACGTTTGATGATGCCGTAGCTTAGAGATAAGCCTAAACCTGTACCGTCCTTTCGAGTGGTATAGAAGGGATCGAAAATTCGGCTCAGTTGCTCCTGAGGTATCCCCTTGCCTTCATCTTCAATCTCTATCTTGACGCCGATAGGTTCATCCATATAAACCCAATCATAGGTCCTGATCCAGATCCGTCCCTGCTCATCCATAGCATGGGCTGCATTAACCACCAGATTAATCAAAACTTGTAGCAGCTGAGGCCGGTTCACCTCAATGGGATAACTGGCATTGAGTTCTTGGTTCAAGATAACTTCCTGCTCCTGAATCGAATGCCTCACCAACACCAACATCTCTTCGATGATAGGGGTCAGTTGATGCATCTCCAGCGGCGCATTGAACTCTCCGGGGCGACTGTACTGTAATAGACTATGAATAATGGTACTAATACGTCCGACCTGCTGAATAACCAGATCTATCTCTTCCTCGACTATGTCTGCATTATCACCGAGTTCAGACTTAAGCAGCTCCATATTGCCTAAGATCACCGCTGTCGGATTGTTAATCTCGTGTGCTATCCCGGCGGTCAGTTCGCCTAAGGCAGTCAATTTTTCGTTAGTAACCAGCTGCTGTCGAGTCTCGTTTAATAGTGCCACGTTGTTCTGCAGCTCTTCGGTCTTCTCTTGCAAGCTACGGGTACGCTCCTCGACTTTATCCTCTAATAGCTCTGATGCCGCCTGGATCTGCGAATTTCTACGCTGCAGCAGGTCTAACATACGATCAAACTGTTCGGCTAAGTTAGAGAGTTCATTATCCCGCTCTAAGCCCAAAGAGCCGATGCGCAAATTACGCCCGGACTGGACCGCTTTAACCACATGGTGAATTCGCTCTATCGGCTGCAGCAAGCTGTAAGCGCCGCGATAGACTAAGAGTCCAGACACCAAGAGAACCAACATTAAGATAGTCCCCAACTCTATGATATTCAGCAGATAATTATGAATAAACGGCGATTCTGAGAAACCGGTATAAATCATGCCGATGCGGTTACCCTGAATATCTACCAATGGTGAATATGCCGAGATAAACCAATCATTAAACACGAAGGCTCGGTCGACCCAGAGCAGGCCCTGGGACAATACTTGCTGTTTCACCTCTTCCGATACCAGGCTGCCCAAAGCGCGTCCCTCGGTTTCGCCATCCTTAGGAAAGAAATGTAAGGGGACATTGGTACTGATTCGAATATTATCGAGGAAGATGGTCACTGTGCCTATAGAGCGCTCAGGCAAGGTACCTTTGTCATAAACCAGATCACGAATATGATCGACTATGCGAGTATCGCGGTTAAATAGAATGCCACCATCCAGATACCAGGCGATATTGCCACTAGCGTCAGGAATAGGTAACAAGCTACGGCTGAGTAAGCCCCTATCTTCAACCGTCTTAGTAAGCTTCTGAGATCTGGGAGTTTCAACCAAAATAATATTGGCAGCCGCAACCAGATCAGGGTCAATTCTGGCAAGTCGATTTGGACCCAATACCATCATGCCAGAATAGGCATCACTCCCCTTAACCTTAGGCAACATCAAGCGAAGATCCGGATCTGCAGCGGCTTCAGATACACTGACCAAACTGAGGAAATCCAAATCCAATTTTCGTTTTTGTGCCTCCAGGAAGACATCTATCCGCTGACGGGAGTCATCTTGTCTGGTGTCAAACTGCCTGAACTCATTCTGGAACTTCCAGGAATTCATCACTAACTCTAGCTGTTTCTCTTGACTCTTCTGCACCGAAACCAAGGTATTACTAGCAACCGTGAGGTCAGCCTTAACCTTCATAAACAACTGCTTACCAGTATAACTGATATTCCAGTAGATAGTGATAAACACTAAACTGACTAAGGTCAATAATATAGGTAACAGAGTTAGAATAAGAATTCGATAGCGTACCTTAGCTTGCATCTGCTTCCAATTAACACCGAATACCCGAGGGAAAAAAGACACCTTAATTTTCCTCTTCTTTATGTGTACTGAACCACTCTTTATACTTGCGATCTAAGGTCTTTCGCGACACCCCTAGGTCTCTGGCGGCGGCAGATTTATTGCCCTGATGTATATCAACAACTTGCATCACATGGTGCTTCTCTACTTCCTTTAGGCTCCAGTCCAGAGGGTAGCCCGATTCGTTTGACGATTCACTCTTAGGCTGCTGCTTCCAATATTCTGCCGGCGGCTTACCTAATAAGATGCAACGCTCGATCATATTGCGCAGCTCACGAATATTACCGGGCCAGCTATATTGCTGTAATTTAAGCATGTCTTCATGGCTCCAAACTACCTCCTTGACCCCGAGCTCGGCCGCCAGCTGCAAGGTAAAATGATGAGTCAGTTCGACCACATCTTCGGGCCGTTCTCGCAAAGGAGGGATGACAATATCTAATACATTGATACGGTAATAAAGATCTCGTCTGAAGTTACCTTGTTCAACCTCTTCCGCCAGCCTTCTGTTCGTCGCCGCTAGCACCCTGACATCGATATTAATCTCTTTCTCACTGCCTACGGGACGTATCGTTCTCTGCTCCAGAACCCTTAATAGGGCCGTCTGCATCTTGAGTGGCATCTCACCAATTTCATCGAGGAACAATGTCCCGCCAGAGGCGAAACTAAATAAGCCCTCGCGACTGCCCTTAGCACCGGTAAAAGCACCGGCCGAATGACCAAAAAGCTCACTCTCCAACAGGTCTGGAGCGATAGCGCCACAATTCACCGCCACGAAGGGCCCCTGTCTACCACTGAGGAGATGAAGCTGCCTGGCCACCAGCTCTTTACCGGTGCCGGATTCTCCCTCAATCAAGATCACCGCATTGGTTGGTGCGACACGCTCGATCACGTGTTTAACTTCTTGCATGGCATCGCTGCTACCTATTATGGTAGAAGATTGACCGATAGAGACTTCCCGACGCAGCATCAAATTTTCACGCTTGAGTAGACGCCTCTCTATGCAGCGGTCGACCGCCTTCATCATCTGCTCTAAGTGAAATGGCTTCATGATAAAATCGGAAGCGCCGGCTCGCAGCGCCTTAATGGCGACATCCATATCGGCATAGCCTGTCATAAAGATGATATCTGAGCGACGCTCCTGATCATCGAGTGCCTCATGCCATTCGATGCCTGAGCGCCCTGGTAAGCGTATATCGACAATGAGCAGATCAAAGTGACAACGACTTCTCAGCTGTTCGGCGTCTTCGACGCTCGCGGCCGTCTCCACTAAGGCAAACTTCTTGGATAAGGCTTTTTTCAGGAAACTACGCATTCCCGGCTCATCATCTACAATCAGCACAGACACCGCAGAGGGAAGTGGTTTGGAATCTTTCTTTAATTGGCTCATATTGTCTACTTTAGGACATTTTGACTCATTTTAATGATGATTCTAGCATCAAGTTTAGGCAGAAAGGTCACTGTGAACCAAAGAATGCGACGCTTGGGACAATATGTCTGCCTAGCGCTGACAAAATTTGCGACTCGACTCGCACTTTTAGCCATCTTGTGAAGCGGATGTAACTGGCTGTTACTTGGCATTGAAATTGCTAGTTATAAACAAATTATTGGATGACTCCATATGGCAGGGGGTCCTCTTATTAGAATAGCCAAGGAGTATGCATGTTAAACCTAAAATCTATCTTCAGTATTGCATTAGCCGCGACGTTAATAACGGGCATGCCAGCCCACGCCGAAGAGATAATAAAATTAGCCACCACCACCAGCACCGAAAACTCTGGTTTATTGAAAAATTTACTGCCAAAATTTGAAGCCGAGTCAGGTTACCAGGTGCAGGTCATTGCAACTGGTACAGGCAAGGCATTAAAGCTCGCTCGCCAAGGCGATGTCGATGTCATCATGACTCATGCCCCCGCCGCCGAAGCAAAATTTGTCGATGAAGGCTATGGTCTGCTCCCTCGCGGCATCATGATGAACGACTTTGTGATCTTGGGCCCTAAAAATGACCCGGCAAACATACGTAGCAGTAAGACAGTTGAACAGGCATTTGCTAAAATAGCCGAGTCAGGTGAGCTGTTTATCTCTCGTGGGGATAATTCAGGCACTAACATGAAAGAGTTGATCATCTGGAACAATGCCCAAGTAGATCCCTCTTTCGAAGGATATAAGTCAGTAGGTCAAGGCATGGGTAAGACCTTACTCATGGCTAATGAATTACAAGGTTATACTCTGTCAGACCGAGGTACTTTCGTGGCTTATAAGGCCAAGTTGGATATGACAATCGATTTCGATGGCGGACAAGCATTAGCTAACCCATATCAGATCATGCTGATAAATCCAGCTAAATACCCAGATCTTAACCACAAAGGCGCGAGAGCCCTAAGTGATTGGTTGATCGGTGCCGAAGCTCAAGGCATGATCAATAGTTATACCGTTAAAGGTGAGCAACTATTTAAGGCAACTTATAGCGAATGACTCTAAGGTTCTGGTTAAACAGCTTTTTAAAATGCGATACAGCAGACACATTTGAAGGTCTGAATATGCCGTTATCTGAATCGGTCTATCACAGATGAATGAAGGCTGGTTAGCCCTTTTACAGCAGGCCTTGAGCCTGCTGTTTTCATTGGACCCCGAAGTGTGGTCCATCGTCTCCGTCTCTTTTTCTGTATCTTTTGCAGCGTTATTGATCACCTTGCTGCCCTCTATGATACTAGGATTTGTGCTGGCTTTCGGACGCTTTCCCGGTCGCTGGTTTATCACCAATCTCATTCAAACTCTGCAATCTATCCCCACAGTGGTCATAGGTTTACTCGTCTATTTGATGCTAACCCGTATGGGGCCTCTGGGTGATCTTAGGTGGTTGTTCACTCAAAAAGGCATGATCTTAGGCCAGATACTCATCTGTGCTCCGGTTTTGGTGGCCATGAGCCAAGCCGCCTTTACCAGTGTTGACCGCAGAGCCTGGGAAACTTCCCGCACCTTAGGCGCCTCCTGGCTTAGATCTATCTGGACCTTGTGCAGAGAGTTGAAAGTTCCCTTGCTGATGGCCATTGTGGCAGGCTTCAGTCGTATCTTGACCGAGGTAGGTTGTTCCATGATGGTGGGCGGTAATATTGCCGACGTGACTCGCAATATCCCCACCGCTATCGCATTGGAAACCAGTAAGGGGGATTTTGCCCAGGCGATAGCCTTAGGTTTAGTCTTGCTCATACTCTCTCTGGTGCTTAACTTCACCTTAGGTATTCTCAGAGGCAAAGCCGAACCGAGGAGCCACTAACTTATGGCCAACTTGATAGCGCAAAATATCGAGATGTGCTTCGATGAAAGACAGCTATTCACTATTGACAGAGTACAACTGTCAGAGGGAAACACCATATACCTACAGGGTGATAACGGCAGTGGCAAGACCACCTTAATGAAACTGCTCGCTGGCTTGTTGAAGCCAAGCCGCGGTACTATTACTGCCGAAGGTTTTGCCCCACTGCCATGGTGGCGTTCCAATCCTCTGCTAGGTAAGGCGGTTTACTTGCATCAACACCCTTACCTGTTCGATGGTAGCGTTGAATATAACCTACGCTTCCCACATACATTCAGCGATATGACAGCCAGAGAGCTCAATCAACGCACTCTTGCCGCGATCGAGATGGCCCAGCTAACGCATCTGTGTAAACAGACTGCCTCCAGCCTATCCGGCGGCGAGAAGCAGAGGCTCGCCATCGCCAGAGCCTGGATAATGCGACCCAAGTTATTACTGTTAGATGAACCCACTTCTAACATGGATAAATATTCTCAACAGCTGGTGCTCACTATGATCAGTGAACTGCAAGAGTTTGGTACAGGCATGTTGATCAGTAGCCATCAGGCTTGCGTGCTGACCAGCTTATGTAATCAAACCTGGATTATAAAAGATCAGACGATAATATCGTCGGGCGCCGCTGTTAATCCAGCGAATACAGCTCCAATAAACATACAGGACTCTCAATATGTCATTGCAAATTGATGCCGTGATCTTAGCCGGCGGGATGGCTAGACGCATGGGTGGAAACGATAAAGGCTTAGTCGAGCTAAATGCACAACCTATGATAAAACATACAATCGATCGGATAAAACCTCAAGTTAAGGGGATCCTGATCAACGCAAACCGTAATCAAACCCGTTATGCTGAGTTTGGTTTCCCTGTCATCAGCGATGAAGATACAGGTTACTTAGGTCCACTAGCGGGAATGATCACCGCCATGGGAAATACCCAGGCAGATTACTTGTTGATCGTACCTTGTGACTGTCCCTTGCTACCAACCGATCTTGTGTCACGCATGCTGACACAAGTAGAGAGCCAAGGTGCCGAGTTAGCTGTTGCCAGTGACGGTAAGAGAGAGCAACCCGTGGTCTTGTTGCTCAAGCCCAGTTTAAGAGACTCAATGAAAGCCTTCTTAGATGCTGGCGAACGAAAAATAGATTTTTGGTACGCAAAACATCACTGTGTTGTCACTGATTTTTCAGATCAACCCAATGCCTTTGTTAACGTAAATACGCCAGAACAAAAACAACAACTTGCTGAGGCAATTGCCAAATAAATTTCGAGGTCTAAATGAGCATCCCTTTTACCAATCCGCTATCGATCCCTGTACTCGGATTTTGTGCCTATAGCGGCACAGGAAAAACCACCCTACTCAAGAAACTCATTCCTGAGTTAAATAGTCGTGGGGTTAAGTTAGCGGTGATTAAACACGCCCACCATAACTTCGATGTGGATATTCCGGGAAAGGACAGCTTCGAGATGCGCAAAGCGGGTGCTCGCCAGATGTTAGTCGCCTCCCATGTACGCTGGGCTCTTATGACCGAAGATGCGGTCGAAGGAGATCCTCAGCTGCCACATCTGTTGCAACAAATAGAACAAGATAAGGTCGACATTGTTTTAGTCGAAGGCTTCAAGAAGCTTGAGTTACCCAAGATCGAACTACACAGAGCCGCCCACGGCAAACCCTTTATTCATACTCAAGATGATAATATCCAGGCTATCGCCTGTTGTGCAGACACCCAAGTCCCTGGTGAATTGCACCGTTTGGATATCAACGATGTCGCTCAGATAGCCGACTTTGTTATCGAATATATCGGCAAGTGGCAAGTATCTCCAGCCCCTCTACCACTAGCTCCCTCTTCTGGCTGTGAATTTGGGATGAGTGAGACACTCTCCGTCAGACAAGGCGTAGATAATATTCTCTCGTTTGTAAAGCCAATCACCGACACCGAGCGGTTAGCATTAGATGATCTTAGCGGCCGCGTACTCGCCGAAGATGCAATTTCTCCCGTAGATGTACCGCAGAATACCAACTCGGCTATGGATGGCTATGCATTCAAGCTCTCCGAGCCTAGGCTCGAGCGCTACAGCATAGTCGTCGACGTGATGGCCGGACATCATTATAAAGGCACGCTGCAGGACGGCGAAGCCGTACGCATCATGACAGGTGCACCCTTGCCCGCTGGCGCCGACACCATACAGGCCAAGGAGCTTGCTAATGAACAAGGCACAAATGTCAGCTTCCAGGGAGAAATAACCTTGGGCCAGCATGTGCGTTTAGCCGGAGAAGATATCGCTAAAGGCAAGACAGCACTGGCAGCCCATAAGCGTATGCAGGCGCCGGAGCAAGGCATGTTGGCATCCTTAGGATTCGGTCAGCTGCCGGTATTTAGACGCCCTAAGGTGGCCGTGTTTTCCACCGGTGATGAAGTCTGCCAACCCGGCGAGCCATTAAAACAGAACTGTATCTACGACTCTAACCGTTTCACCATCAAGTCCATGGTGCGTAAACTAGGTTGTGAGGTTATCGATTTAGGCATCATTCACGACTCAGAAGATGCTCTCGCCGAAGCACTGCAACAGGCCGCCATGGATGCGGATATGGTCATAAGCTCAGGCGGCGTATCGGTCGGCGATGCCGACTTCATCAAGCTTGCCTTAGATCGAGTCGGTAAAATTAACTTCTGGCGTATCAATATGCGTCCGGGACGACCGCTGGCCTTCGGTCAGATTGGCGACAGTTTATTCTTCGGCTTACCGGGTAATCCGGTTGCAGTCATGGTCTCCTTCATCCAATTCGTGCAACCGGCTCTACGTAAGCTAGCCGGTGAGAAAAACTGGCAGCCTAGCCTAGTTCCCGCGATTGCCGATTGCAAAATGCGCAGCCGTGAGGGACGCACAGAATTTATCCGCGGCGTCTACCACTTAGATCAGGATGGCAGGTTACACGTGACCACAACAGGCGCACAGGGCTCTGGGATGTTGAGCTCTATGGTTAAAGGCAATTGTCTTATCATCATAGGTGAGCAAGATGATCAGTTAAACTCTGGTGATACCGTTTATATTCAACCCTTTGCTGATCTTCTGTAACTTAGAATATGCACTGCATATTGTCTGAAGCAAGCAGAAATTTGCGCCGTTAGCTTAGCGCCCCGTTGTAGGTAATTAGTATGAGTTTGATGGTCGATACCTTTGGTCGCAAGGTGGAATACTTGCGCCTTTCTGTCACCGACAGATGTGATTTCCGTTGCGTCTACTGTATGAGTGAAGACCCTTGCTTTCTAGAGCGAGAGCAGGTGCTTAGTCTTGAAGAACTGGCATGGGTTGGGCAAGCATTTACCGAACTCGGCGTCAGCAAGATCCGCCTCACAGGTGGCGAGCCCCTAGTTCGTAGCGACTGCGACAAACTGGTCAAGCAACTCGGTGCACTGCCAGGCTTGTCAGAATTGTCGATGACTACCAATGGCTCTCGGCTAACTAAGTTTGCCGAAAAGATGCGAGATTCAGGCTTAAGCAGGCTCAATATAAGCCTGGATACCCTCAAGCCTGAACTGTTTACCGAGCTCACCCGCAATGGCAAGGTCGAGCGAGTCATCGCGGGTATTGATGCCGCCAAGGCCGCCGGATTTAAGCGTATCAAGATCAATGCAGTGATCCTCCGCGGTCAGAATGACGATGAGGTGTTAGACCTTATCGAGTTTTGTCGCGATCGTGAGCTGGATATCGCCTTCATCGAAGAGATGCCACTGGGCATTATCGATGAGCGTAAGAAGAGCCGTCACTGCAGCAGCGACGAGGTCAAATCGATTATCTCCAAACGCTATCAACTCAGCGTCTCCAATAAACGCACCGGTGGCCCGGCGCGTTACTACACTATGCCCGGCAGCTCGATCCATGTTGGCTTCATCTCGCCCCATAGCAATAACTTCTGCCATGAGTGTAACCGAGTACGTGTCACCGTCGAGGGGCGCTTACTGCTCTGTCTCGGCAATGAACACTCGGTGGATCTCAAGGTCATAGTGCGTGAGTTTCCCGGCGACATAGAGAAGTTAAAAGCCGCGATCTTGGATGCGATTAAGCTCAAACCCAAGGAGCATATATTTGATGTGGAAGGCGAAGTGCAGATACTGAGATTCATGAATGCGACCGGTGGCTGAGTTCGAGAGTGCCCGCCGACATAGAAAACTAAAAACCACCCTATTGTAGATGCGATTAAACTTAAGCCTAAAGAGCATATATTTGATGTGGAAGGCGAAGTGCAGATACTGAGATTCATGAATGCGACCGGTGGCTGAGAAACATGTATTTGCCGTGGAAGGCTAAGTACAGATGCTGAGGTTTATGAATGCGACTGCAGGCTAATCAGCACGTATTTGACGCTGAAGGCGAAACGTTTCATGAATGCGACTGGAGGCTAAGCGGTATTAGCCGCTGGTTTTATGACATGCTAAACTGCGCCTATCTCCTCTAGTTACCTCAAAACTGAAACCGGACATCATGGCGCTATCACGGAAAAAGTGGAACAATATCATTATTCTCGCATCGATCATGATGATATCTATCCTCACCCTGTTAGATCAGAAGACGGCAAAACTCCCCGACGATGCCCACCCGCTATTCGACGACAACTCGCCCTTAGTCCAGCTACAACTCGACGCTCTCTGGCTCAACAAGGGCAGTAGAGCCTGGCAATGTCACCCTGATGTACTCAACTGCCAATTTTGGGCTAAGGCATGGAGTGAAATTCATTTGTCAGCCCTAGGGCAGGGTATTGATATCCTTGCAGCTATTGATGAAGATATTGATAAGCAGAGTGCACAGAGAGTCGTTATCCAGATAGCCGATAAACAACAGCCGCAGTTATGGCAGTTTTACCCTAAGCACGGCCTGCTCAAGTCGCCAGCCAACAACTGGTATCTGATCCCCCCAGTCAACGTGAAGCCCTATCACCGATAATTAAAGCCAAAGCTGTAATCGACAATTAGCAGCTTAGACAAGCAGCTAATCACATATCTATCTCCAGAGAACTCATTATGCCCGAACTGCCCGAAGTTGAAGTTACCCGCCAAGGAATCACTCCACATCTTGTCGATCAGGAAGTCATCGGCTTAGTGGTACGTAATGCCAGCCTGCGCTGGCCAGTGCCTCAGATAGCCCAGCAGATAGTCGGTCAGGTGATACGTAATGTGCGTCGCCGGGCTAAATACCTGCTTATCGACACTGACGCCGGCACCACGATTGTCCACTTAGGCATGTCAGGCAGCTTACGCATAGTGCCAAGAAGTACTCCAGTGGAGAAGCATGATCATATCGATCTCGAGCTTGCCAGCGGTAAGATACTCAGGTTCAACGACCCCCGTCGTTTCGGTGCCTGGCTCTGGTGTGAACTGCCAGAAGAAGCCCATCCACTGTTATCAAAATTAGGGCCTGAGCCGCTCAAAGATGACTTTACCCCCAAGTATTTGTTTGATTCGCTACAGAACAAGAAAAAAGCGATCAAGCTCTGCCTGATGGATAATCATATCGTGGTTGGTGTAGGTAATATTTACGCCAACGAGGCGCTATTTGCGGCGGGGATCCATCCACAGACCGAAGCAGGAAGACTAGACATCGAACGCCTGACTATCTTAGTCACCGAAGTTAAGTTGATACTCGCTAGTGCCATCAAACAAGGTGGCACGACGTTAAAAGACTTCACTAATGCCGACGGTAAGCCTGGTTATTTTGCCCAGAAACTGCATGTCTATGGTCGCGGCGGCGACACCTGCACCCAATGCGGCAATCTACTCAGTGAGATAAAATTAGGCCAACGGGCAACGGTATTTTGTGGCATCTGCCAGCACAAATAAGCTTAATAATTATTTAGATACTAAATTACTATCAAGCAGTTTTACATAATTTTCGCAGGATGAAGTATGAAAATAGTCAATGTCGTCGGTGGACTTGGAAATCAGTTGTTTCAATATGCTTTTTACATTGCTTTGAAGCAACAGTTCAATGAAGAAGTAAAGCTAGATATAAGTCAGTTTAACGACTATAAACTACATAATGGATACGAGTTGGAGCTTGTGTTTCAGCTAGGTGAAACTTATAGTACGAAAAAAGAGGTAGAAGCTATTTATAGTAAAAATAGCACCTTACCGCAAAAGATACTCAGATACTTCCAAAGAAAAATTAAAGTTGAAGAAAGACGAAAGCATGAATTTCAATATAAAAATGTACTAGTAGGTCTAGAAAATAAGAATGTGTACTTTAGAGGTTACTGGCAGAGCTATAAATATTTTGAAGCTGTTGAAGAAACACTAAGAAACACTTTGAAATTTCCTCCAGTGTCTGAAACGAACAATTTAGAATTACTTAACAAAATAAAAAATCACAATACTGTGTCCATACATGTCAGAAGAGGGGATTATGTTGGCCATTCAACTTTAGGCGGGATTTGTACGACAACATATTATAAAAATGCAATAAATCTAATAAACCAGAAAGTTGATAAACCTCTGTTCATTGTTTTTTCCAATGATATTGTTTGGTGTGAAGAGTATCTTTCATTGCAAGATGCCATTTTTGTTGACTGGAACACTGAAGAGAAGTCTTATAGGGATTTACAACTTATGAGCTCTTGTAACCATAACATTATCGCTAATAGCTCATTTAGTTGGTGGGGAGCATGGCTTAACAATAAACCAAATAGGATTGTTATAGCGCCAGATAAGTGGATTCAGGGAGTTGAGTATATTAACGACCTAATCCCTTCAACGTGGAACATTGTTTCGATATCCAACTAAAAACCTTAATCGACTCCCCCTATAATTCATCACCTAAAAACTACCGCGATCATAATACATTGATAGCGGTAGTATTATTTATCCTCCTCTATATTCTTTATAAACCACACTGTATTACATATATAGATTTAGAAACGATACTCATAAGTGCCAAATAAGCTGGCATCGGACTCACTCTCCTGGGTATCAAACTCGGAGCGTGACACAGTACCGCCGACACTCATCATGCCTTTCCAGATAGGCATACGATAGCTAAGCTCCAACATCAACAGGTCTTCTTTCGGCCTTTGTGCCACCCAAGCGTTTGCAGGGCTAGAACCATCTTTATTTAACTGGGCATATCTGAGAATCGAAGTGATACCTTTGCTATCTTTAAACTGCCCAATTAAGCCTAAGGCATAGACTATCGCATCACTTTCATAGGTACTGCCGTAAGTTTTACCGTAATAGCGCGAGCCTGATTGATAAGTTGAATGCTCATACATACAGTTGAAGCTATTATCATCTTCACCGCAGGCAACCATGGTATCTGTATACTCGAAGAACAACTTATACTGAGCATTGTCGAAGTTGAATCGAGTATCTATACCGCCAAAATGACCACAGTCGACAATATCCCAAGGCGCTGAACCATTGCTATCTTCACAGGTTTTTTCATAATAGATACCGAATGGGATGTTGAACCAAGTATCGCTGAAACGAATATCATAGCCAGCCATCTGATTGCCATAATTTGTACAACCTGCGCCGCTACAATCTTTCTGACCACTTATCGATTTCAGTGCGGTCTCCCAGCTACAGTCCTCGCCCTCACCACAAAACTGAGTAGACCAAGAAAAACCCACCTCTAGCTGGCGAAATGGGCGAATCGAGCTGCGAAAATTCCATAATAACGGGTTAGCGACGGCGCGGTCTTCCTCTAACCGACTGATACCAGCGGTAAGCGTCCAGGGGCCTAACCAAGACAACCAAGGCGTTTCGAAAGCGGCGGCATTATTTCTGCTAATCATGAGTGATGGCAAGGGACGGGCGTTGTTCGATCTATGCAATGCAGAGTCAAACCCTGGTCCCCACCACTGTTCGACCGCCCCGGCAGTGATCATCCAATTACCCAGAGCCATAGCGAAATATGAATCATCAAGACGGAACTCTTCACCATCAGCAGGATCGTAATGAGCCGATGCCGACACCTTGAATGCAAAACGATCGCCCATATATTCGTGGGAAACTTGCAGATCTCCTTGCTCACGATAATCGGAACCAAAATGTTGAAAGCGCGCCGCATCGGTTGCCGCGGCCGCCTTGATGCGGGTATTGCCTCGGTTGCCGACGGCACTGCGGTAATAATAGTTCACCCTTGCGTATGCCTCGGCCAAGGCAGGGGTCAGAATCGATGGCTCTGTCTTAGCTAGATCGACGCCGATACCAGACCACATTAGAGGATAGGTGTTAACAGGTACGGTAATAACACCTGCATCGGCAAGAGCTTGAATATCTGCCCGCAGATAGATATCAGAGACATCGACCCAAGGTGCAGCCAACAGGGAGGATGAGAAAACCAGACTTAAAACTAATCCAAGTTTGGCAAGAAATAATTTAACTACTTTTATCATGACTTAATTACTTAACCTTCTTTAACAGAGCCTTAGAGACTTCTGGATGTACAAACTGACTGACATCACCACCATGATAAGCCACCTCTTTAACCAAGGTTGATGAGATGAACGAGTTCTCTTCTGCCGGTGTAAGAAATACACTCTCCAGATCTGCGTTAAGGCGACGGTTCATGTTGGCTAACTGAAATTCATACTCAAAATCAGACACGGCCCTCAAACCCCGGACCAACACACTGGCCTGTTGTTCCTTGGCAAAATCCACCAATAATCCAGTGAAGCCTACCACCTCAACATTAGGTAAATGTGAAGTGACCAGTTTAATCAGTTCCACACGTTGCTCTAATGAAAACTTAGGTTGCTTAGAAGGATTGGCCGCGATACCGATAACCACATGCTTAAATAACTTGGCCGCTCGCTCGATTAAATCCGTATGACCATTTGTCACGGGATCGAATGTCCCAGGGTAAATAGCTTTTGTGTGCATAGTTAGCCTTTCGCCATTATATTTTCGATGATCTTGGTGGTAGAGATACCATCTTCAAAACAGAGGACCTTTACGACACCACCGGCAGCCATCACCTCTTTGCCACCAGCTATATCTTCAATTTTATAGTCACCCCCCTTCACTAACATGTCAGGTAACAGGTGAGAGATGATCCGCTGGGGGTATCCTCGTTAAAAGGTACCACCCAGTCAACCGAAGCTAGGCCTGCAAGTACAGCCATGCGCCTATCGAGAGGATTAATCGGTCTGCCGTCCCCTTTTAAACGTTTTACAGAATCATCATCATTGACTGCGACAATGAGCCTGTCTCCCAAAGCTTTCGCTTCCTTCAGGTAGCTCACGTGTCCAGCATGGAGAATATCGAAGCAGCCATTGGTCATCACAACACGCTCACCGCGTAATTTCGCCTGTTCCAGTGCATAAGCGAGTTGCTCCTCTGAAACCACACCAAACCCCATCTCACCATGGCTAAGGGAAAGAGCCTCTATCAACTCAATTCGACTAACCGTAGAGGTACCCAGTTTAGCCACCACTATTCCCGCTGCCGTGTTGGCAATAGCGCAAGCTTCCGGCAGTGAGCTACCTGCAGCCAGTGCTGTAGCGAGTGCTGAGATAACAGTATCGCCAGCGCCAGTCACATCATGAACTTCTCGGGCAATGGTAGGGATATGTAACTCAAGCTTATCTGATGTGATCAGAGTCATGCCTTTCTCTGAGCGAGTAACGAGTAAGGCCTCAAGCTCAAACTGTTTCAGTAGTTTATGTGCTTTTTCAACAAGATCGGCTTCGCTAGTAACCTCGCCAGCAACCAGTTCAAACTCACTCAGGTTTGGTGTAAGCAGTGTCGCTCCGCGATAACGGGAAAAATCACTCCCCTTTGGATCGACTAACACCTTAACTCCTTGCGCTCTAGCCTGTTGAATGAAGGGTTGAGGGTCAGCAAGGGCACCTTTGGCATAATCAGATAGCACGACGAGATCGACGGATGAAAGCTGTTCAAGTGCTGCATTTAGTAAGGCTTGGCTCTCAGCTGCAGGATACGGCTCTTCAAAATCCAGGCGGATCAGTTGCTGACTACGGGACATAACCCTTAGCTTAGTGATGGTTGGTTTATCGGTAACGATATGCCATTTAGGCTCAACCCCCAGGGCTTGTACGCCCGTAGTTAATGCATCGGCAGCTTCGTCTTGACCGACAATACCAGTTAATGAGACCTGTCCGCCGAGTGTAGCAATGTTGAGTGCAACGTTAGCCGCTCCACCAGGACGATCTTCTATCTGATTGATGCGAACTACAGGCACTGGTGCTTCTGGAGAAATACGCCCAGTAGGCCCCGTCCAGTAACGATCTAGCATGACATCACCGACAACTAGGACCTTAGCTTTTTCAAATGCAGGCAGAGAAACCTTCATAACACTCTTATCATCTTTGTAAAATTAGGCATGATTGTACCTAAATTTACTAAATACTGTCAGCTTTCCTCTGATTTCCTTTTCAAGTATTAAATCTCCTTTTGCCAAGCCAAGAGCTTCAAAAATATTTACTAGAAATAATAATATTATTCCTCGGTAACTGCTCCTGCGTCACTCTACTTACTATATCCATAATAGTCGTACAAGATAGACATTCATCACGTCCGTGTGACGTGCAAATATTAGAAGCTAATCTTATTCTCAGCTCTGGAATTCTGCTTCGCCCTACCTCCATACGAGGGAGTAAGCGTCATGTTTTGTATGGAAAAAATAGATAATTCAGTCGTATATCGAGAACATGTAACGCTGCATAAAATGTACCTTGAATTGAAAAGCCTCAGTGGCTCTGAACTGAACAGAACAGATATTTAATGGGACTAGTATAAAACCCACTACTACAACATTTTCTAGCTGAGAAGTACTCGCGGCATTTGCTCAACGTGCACTAGATAAATGACTTTACATAATTTACGGCTTCCCCTTGTCGGTTCACTTCATAAATAAGACTTTGTAATTCAAGAAGTGAATTATTTCATACATATCTGCAATAGATTGCTACGACAGACTTTCTGTCTTTCTGCTTAAACTACGAAGTATAAATACAGACATAGGGACTGAAGATTAACTACTGTATTTTTTTCATTTTAGCAGTAAAATACCACATTATAAAAATAGCCTCAGCAGGAAAGGTAGTTTGTTTGAACTTGGTATAGCTGGTAATTCTGGTTGTGAGCTTAGTATTTCCAAAATCAATCATAAACTCGCTGTCGTAAAGCGCTCATCTTCGAAGCATTACTCTTCTAGGCTAAAGCTACAGATGCAAAAGCAAGAGTTATTTGCTAAAGAGTGTGATCTAAAAAATATTGTAATCCCCAATATAATCACGAGTCTCAGTGAAGCGGAGAGTTTTGAGTTTACGATGGAGTTCGTTCACGGCTCAGGCTTTGATGAACTCTCTTTGCAATGCGGAAAGCAAACTCTAGATCAGATAGTAGACGCATTAAAAGAGCTTCTAACCTATGAGATTGAAAAATCACCGATAACGACTGTACCTGCCCATATTTTTCAAACTAAAGTACAGCAGGTTATTAAAAACTCCGAAGCAATAATCGCCTCTGGCAAACTCACAGACTCAACATTACGCGCTTTAAAAGATGCCTCCTTAAAAGCTAATGTTGACAGAACTATTCCTCAAGGAATATGCCATGGCGATCTGACTCTCAGTAATTTAATTTACTCTAAGCTCAATAAAAAAGTTTATGTTATTGATTTTCTAGATTCATTTATTGAATCTCCCATAATTGATATCTGTAAAATTCGCCAAGACACACTACACGGCTGGAGTCGATGCAAGTCAGAGCTGAGGCATAATGCCAGAACAACTCAAGCACTAACCTATCTTGATGAGCAATTAGCGCCATTTTTTAGCCAGTTTGACTGGGTTAATGAGCACTACGATTTTTTCCAAGATATAAATATTTTAAGAATTATTCCCTACGCTCACTCAGAGCAAGTTATAAACTTCATCAATCAATATTTCGGAGCTAAAAAATGATCAACTTATTAATCCCCATTGCTGGTCAATCTTCACGCTTTCCCGATATGAAACCTAAGTGGATGCTTACCCATCCTATGGGGTATATGATGGTTGTTGAAGCCATCAAGGGTATTAACTTTGAAGAGTTTGACCATATTTACTTCATCGGACTGAAATCTCATGAACTGCAGTTTAACGTAAAACAAGCCCTGCTCGAGCAACTCGATGAGATCGGTATTTTAGAAAAATCTGAGTTGATTTTACTCGAAAACACCACTAATTCTCAGCCGGAAACCATCTATGCAGGTATAAAACAAGCTAAGATTAAAGGTCAGATTATTATCAAAGATTCTGATAATTTCTTTAAACTTCCAAGTGTTAAAGGCAATGCAGTTGCTGTTAGCGATCTCAATGAATACTCAAAGATAAATGCATCTAACAAAAGTTATGTCGAACTGAATGAACATGGGTTAATTGACAATATTGTTGAGAAGAAAGTTGTCAGCTCTCAGTTTTGTGTTGGCGCATATGCCTTTGAGCATGCCAGTGAATTTTGTGAATATTTCGAACGCTTAGAAAATGATGACCTTTACATTTCTGATATTATTTTTTCAATGATATTAGATAGTAAGCAATTTTCAGTGTTAAAGGTTTCAGAGTATTGTGACTGGGGAACAATCAAAGAATGGAATGAGTATAAAGCCCAATATTTTACACTCTTCATTGATCTAGATGGCACACTAGTAAAAAATTCAGGACAGTACTCCACACCTAAATGGGGAGAAACAGAAGCTTTATCTGACAATGTCCAAGCCATCAACAGGCTCCATGAAACAGGTAAAGTAGAAGTCATCATTACCACTTCACGAAAGCCTTCTTTTAAAAAGCAAACTTTAGCTCAGCTAAGTCGAATCGGCCTACAGTTCGATCAAATCATTTATGGTTTAGTTCATGGAAAGCGTATTGTTATTAATGATTATGCTAAAACCAATCCCTACAAAAGTTGCGATGCCATCAATCTAAAACGCGATTCTCAAGACCTTAAAGATAAGCTAGAAGGGACTATTGGCTTTATGCTATAGCGAGACTATTTGATGAGTAATAAAATAAACAATATTACCGTTGTTCTTCATGGGCCTGTTCAAGCTAATCCTGATCGGCCTATGGAACCTGGTATAACAGAAAAAGCACTGCTATCTATTCGTAAGCACCTGCCAGGAGCTCATATTCTCCTCTCGACATGGGAAGGGCAGGCCAACAGACGGTCTCCATATTGATGAGCTAGTATTAAATCAAGACCCTGGGCAGAATATCATCGCCTATGACTTTGATGGTAGCGCGCTAAAAGAAAACAACAACCGCCAAATTGTTGCAATCAGAGAGGGATTGAAACGGGTAAAGACTAAGTATGCTATCAAACTAAGATCTGATAATTTTCTACTCCATAGTGGCTTTATTGGTTGGCAGCAAGCATATCCATTGCATAACCCTGATCTACGGCTCTTTAAAGAGAGGGTCGTAGTTTCACACCGGCTCACTAAACTCTATTCAGATGGCTGTCCGATAGTGCGTCACCTCTGCGATTTCTTTGCTTATGGGTTAACAGAAGATCTGTTAAAAATGTGGGATCTACCGCTTTTCCATTCGATAAAAGTAAGCTTGGTCAGGGCCAACATATGAGTGCGTCACAGCGAATTTTATCGGCTGAGCAGCATTTCGCCTCTCGCTGGATCACTAAGTTAAACCCTAGCTCCTCATACCTAAAGGGTCACTTTGATTACAACGGAGACCTCAAGCAAGAGTGGGAACTCATCATGGCGAATAATTTAGTTATTGTTGAAGCCAATAACCTTGGTTTAAAAACCATAGGCAGGCTAAAAATCACCCGTTATCGAGCTAATGAAATTTCCCATGCCGAATGGCAAATGCTGTATCAAAAATATTGTGCTCCCGACTTCTTTGCCCCACGCTGGCAGCTAAGACTCGATAAAAGCAGGTATAGAAAGCTGAAAGCACCACTGGCTAAATTAAAGCTCAAAATGAAACGTAAAAAGGATGCTTTAAGCATGTGATTTTCACCAATGCCGGGCAATATTGCTCGGCATCGGTATTACCAATAGGTATTAATCACCAGATAAGTTTTAGGTAAGATTTAGCTACAACTTCGGCAGATACTTGATTAAAGATCTCTAGCTCACCAATGTTAGGTGGTGTGAATAAGGCTTCATCGATTTTTGCCGCTAAAGCTTTAGGATCTCGTCTTGGCACCAGATAATGAGCCAATTTTCCAGTTAAAATTTCATCTGGGCCATGATTACAATTGGTACTCACTACAGGTGTACCACAAGCTAATGATTCGATTAAGACTGTCGGTAAGCCCTCATAATCAGAGCTTAAAACTAATAGTTTGGCCTGTTTAATCCAAGGAAAAGGATTAGTCTGAAACCCTGGAATAATCAATCGATCCCTAACACCATACTTATCCGCCACTTTAAGGGCTTTCTTGCGATTCTTACAAAGCAAAACTAACGGAATCTGACTATCGATCTGTTTGAGAGCTTGGAATAACACATCATGTCGTTTGGCTTTTGCAAAACGACCAACATGAATAAGAAAATCCCCATCGGGTATCTCATCATTCTGCTGCTCTGAACACTCAAGGATATGTTCGATATCAAAAGGATTGTAAATGGTACGAATCGTTTTTGGTTGGATGCGGCCGACTTTCACTATCTCTTTCTCGATTCCCTTCGAAACCGTTACCAAGTTTTGACCGTTTAGCGCCTTCACCGCCTTTAGCATTTTAAAATAAGCAAATGGTCCCAGCTTAGCTTGCCTACTAAGTGACTCCTCAACGGATGAATGGATCACGAAATAGAGTGGGGTAACAGATGTTTTTGACATCAAAAGGTTAGTTAGATCTAAGTTAGATAGGAACAGATCAAATTTACCCGCCTTTTTCTCGACATCTGCAATCACTTTTTCCAACACAACAACAGATCGAGACAGTTTACTGAACCCAGTCAAGTTTTTATCATTTTTATTGAAGCAGAATGTAACGGGAACTAGATCTGGAATATCGTGCAAACACTCATCTTGCATCACCAGCAAGTGAGGCCGATGGCCTTGTGCGAGAAGTGCTTTAGCAAGCGTTAACATCACTTTTTCAGCGCCACCACCTGTTAACGTGTCAATCGCGATAGCTATACGCTTTGCTGTCATAATTTACCCTCCAGTAGGTCCGATATCTCATTCAAACAGATAGCCAGCCCATTAAAACTTGGACTAGCCTTCATATTACGCAGTAAACCAGCCACAAGTTGTGGCCGTTGCATTGATTGAATTCCATTCAAAATTGAATCGACATCACTGTCGCACCCGTGGATCAAGCCTAGCTCAGAGCACGCCTTGATTCTAGGTGGCTGATCTTTTGATACCGCAATCGCTAAAGTTGGCTTATTGATCGCAATAGCCTGCAATAAAGTGTCTCCACCACTTAACACTGCAAACCTTGAAGCGTTAACAAGGTTAATAAACTCGGTATTCTCGACCTGCTTAATTGCAATAACCCCCTCCACTTGCTGCATCTCATTAGGGTAGTTCGGACCATAAACCATCACAGATTTTAAACCAATCTCCTGATAGCTTTTAGCTGCTGCCGCTGCGAAGATATCTGCCGCTAATTTACCAGAGAGTATGTGCCCACCAGAACCAGAGTTAAAGACAACAAACTCCCCCTCACATAGCTGATACCTTGACAAGATTTCATGCTGTTTTTCCGCATTTGGCTGGCTGAAGACTGGACCGATAAAAATAGGTTCAGGTTTATTGATTAACTGCAGTTTTTTACGTTCAATCCAACTGATATCACCGAGAACAAATTCTGGTTGCACCACCCAATGCCTATGAGTCACTCTGGCGCGGGATAACTTCATCCCTCTGCTACGCTTACGCTTATGTTGACTAATAAACACAACCTTCGCCCCAAGGTCAAAAGCATGTTTTAACTGTGACTTACGACCAGAGGCATCGAAAAGCACTAAGTCAGGTTTAAACTTTGAGGCTATATCATTAACCTCTTTCACTCTTTTTGTCGGTGTATCATCTAACAAATGAGCAGGAAAAGGGCAATCTGCAGCATAGAGAGTATGCTTATTCAATATAAACTCAACTTCAGCCTCCGGCCATTTCTCGCATATGGCAGTCGCAATAATAATTGATCGCATATATTCGCCAATCCCCTCAGGAGAAGATACTGGCACAAACAGGAACTTAGGCGATTTAGTAATCATAAGTCTTATGGTGTAAATAATTAAGATGAGTCGAAAGCACGCATAGTAACACCTTTTCATTATCCGCCTAGGTTCTCACAAGTAAATTTGCTACAATCCCATACATTTCCCCCTTGAAAAATCATATATTGAGCCGATAGTGGAAGAGCAAACAGTTCAAGTAAAGGTGTCGTTAATCGTCACCACCTATAATTGGCCGCAAGCGTTGAGAAAAGTCCTCGAAAACGTCAAGCAGCTAGTTGAGTATCCTCATGAGGTAATAATTGCTGATGATGGATCCGGCCAAGAGACGATTGATTTAATCAACGCATACCAAGGCGACTTTCCTTGTGCGCTAATCCACAGCTGGCAGCAGGACGCAGGCTTTAGAGCAGCATTAAGTCGCAATAAAGCTATCCAAAAAAGCAGTGGCGACTACATCGTTTTTCTCGATGGCGATACCATGATCAACCCCTCTTTCATCAAGGATCATAGGTTATCGGCACAACAAGGGATGTTTGTTCAGGGTAAGAGAGCCTATATAAATGAACAGGCAAGTAGGCACCTTCTTGAGTCTGATAGAGCTGCCCACACTCTGATGATAGGATTGGAACATAGGGATCAGTCATTCCGGCTAGCATTTCTTCCAACATTCATGACAGAAACAGTTAAAACTCAGATAAACAGGGGAATGGGAGGCAACTGCGCATTTTGGAAAAAAGATATCATTCAAGCAAACGGCTATAACATCGACTTCGAGGGTTGGGGACCTGAAGATATTGAATTTTGCCAGCGACTCCTCAACGCTGGACTCAAGTGCAAGCGACTCAGATTTAAAGCCACCTGTTTTCATATTTTTCACAAATTACGCTCAAGAAAAATGTTAGATAAAAACCAACTGATCTATCAAAATACAGTCTCAAACCAGCTTACACGCTGTAAAAATGGGCTTGAACAATCCAAATAAAAGTAATGTAGCGGGACATTACTTTATATCATATATGGCTGGAAAACTAAAGACTTGTACCTCCATATTAAACCAACGGAAATGGAATAGAATAAGTGGATAGTTTTAGTAAAATTACGGTTGTTTTACACGGTCCAGTACGCTCTTCCGCGCAACGTCAGATGGAACTAGGTATAACTGAAAAGGCTATTGCCACCATTAGAGAGTTTCTGCCCGGCTCTCATATCATTTTATCTACCTGGAGAGATCAAATTGTAGATAAACTCGATGTGGATGAAATAATACTTAGTGAAGATCCCGGATGTAACATTATCGCATTTGATGCAAATGGGTGCCCATTTACAGAAAACTCTAATCGTCAAATAGTGGGAATAAGAGAGGGTCTAAAGCGAGTAAAAACTGAATATGCAGTAAAATTAAGAACTGATAATTACCTTACGGGCAATGGTTTCATAGCCCAACAACAAGACTTCCCAGTGCGCGAACCAAATTTTTCATTTTTGAAAGAACGGGTTGTGGTTGCTCACCGCTATACAAAAATGATGACTGACGGCTATAAAATCAGTCGGCATATATGTGATTTCTTTGCCTATGGAAGAACTCAAGATTTAATCAATATGTGGGATATTGAATTATTTGAAGATTATAAACTCAACCCAAACCTATTAGGACGCCCACAATATCTCGGCGCCCCGCAGAGAATAACTTCAACAGAACAAAAGTTCACAACTCGATGGATAAGTAAATTTCGTCCCGAAATTAGTCCAATGAAAACACATTTTGATATGACTGATCATGATATTTGGATGAAAATTTTACTAAATAATCTCATTGTTCAAGATGCAAAAAACTTAGGGTTAGGCTCTATAAAACGGTTAGATACCCTCAAATACCGTGTCAATGAGATGTCTCATATTGAATGGCAATGGCATTATAAAAAATATTGCGATAAAGATTACCCCGCAAGTTTAATAGCAGTAATAACCAAAACCTTCCTTTTTCGTTGGGCTAAAGCTCCAATTTCCAGATTAAAGAAACGTTTTAGCCGTAAGCAACATCCTCTCGGCCAAACCTAAAAAATATTACTAAGAAAATCACAGATTAAAACTGTCTAACATTCCTTATAAAAGATGCTAGACGACATCAAAAATACACATCAAGGTGTTAACATAATTGAGTTGGACTATTGCAGTAAATAGTTACAGCAATAACGAATCAAAATTTGAAACAACCTCATCAATTTGTATCAAGCTCATTAACTCAGTCCCTTTTACTCTAGCTCCCCAAGGTACATCGCCCTCTTTTTGCTTTGCAATCACCTCATCATAAACACTAACCACCGAGTCCAAACAGGTATAGGGACCCGTCCTTCGCGGATTTGAGTGGGCATAAAGCCCTATAACTGGCGTGCCTTGAGTCACTGCCATATGCGCTGGTCCGGTGTCGGGTGCCAGAACAATAGAGGCTTGCTTTAATACGGCTAATAACTGAGTCAGCGAGGTCTTGCCCACCTGGTTTTCGAGGGAGACTGCACAGGCTTGCGCAATGCGCTTGGCTAACTCAAGCTCTAAAGGGACAGGTCCGCCACAAAGTATCACTCTAAAACCTTGAGATATCGCATGCTCTGCCACCGCGGCGTAGCGCTCAGGTAACCAGTTGCGCTCGGCTTTACTGGCGGCGGCGCAGATAACTAAGGTTTTATCGCCATCGGGGATAATCTTCTTTGCAAATTCGGTATCGGCGAGAGGTACTGGAATCTCCCAGCTTGGAGTGAGATCTGTCACCCCTATCGCTTTAGCGAAGCCCATGAAGCCTTCGAGCACATGGGGAGTGGCAAGAGGCTCGACACTCTTATTCGTCACCAGCCATTGGCCCTCTTTCGCTCGTGCCCGATCGAAGCCAATCCGCACCTTCGCGGATATCGCCAGTGAAGCTATGGTCGCTCTCAAGGCCACTTGCATGTGTAGCAGCACATCGAACTTTTTCCCCACCAAATCCCTGCGTAACTTGAAATAGCTACGCCAGCCCAGTGACTTGTCAAAAACGACAAACTCGACACCATCCAGATGCTCAAGCAGCTGATATTCAATTTTTCCGATAACCCAAGTGATCTTAAGCTTTGGATATTGCCTCTGTATCGCCTGTACCATAGCCACGGCATGACACACGTCACCGATTGCAGACAAGCGCAACAAACACAATGAATCGATATTATCTAGTTTTAAGCTCATAAGGCCAGAGAGTGAGATATGAATCCAGAGAGTTTAATTGAGATCTCGATTAGGTTCCAAGCTTTCAATCAAGTTCCACCAAATATAGCCAAAATCTTAACTCTCACCCACATGCCCCTCAACATTGAGAGCAAACTCCCTTATTATAACTACAGAGACACTCAGCTCAGAACATAATGGTCCTATGAACATCACCGACACGCCAATTGCAGATCTAAAACTTCTTTCGCCTCGCGTCCATGAAGACGAGCGCGGCTGTTTCTGCGAAACCTTTCGTGACTCCTGGTTTAGGCTGCAGATAGCCGATGTTACTTTCGTGCAAGAGAATCATAGCCGGTCGATAAAAGGCTGCTTGAGGGGATTACATTTTCAATCGCCACGCAGCCAAGGCAAGTTGATACGTGTGGTCGTTGGCGAGATATTCGATGTTGCGGTCGATCTACGCGCAGACAGTCCAAGTTTAGGCCAATGGTTCGGCACCTATCTATCGGCAAAAAATCGTCAGCAGATGTGGCTCCCGCCAGGCTTTGCCCACGGATTTTATGTCACCTCAGATTCTGCGGAGATAATATATAAGTGTACCGAGTATTATGCCCCGAGTTCGAGCAAACCCTCTCCTGGAACGATGAAACCTTAGCGATTGACTGGCCTCTTCAGGGGCAATTACCTATATTATCAAGCAAAGATAATATGGGACTCTCCTTCGATGCCATAACCAAGGGCTTGTGATTGTGGATACTCATAGCAACAAAACAATTTTAGTTACTGGCGGTGCGGGCTTTATCGGTTCGGCGTTAGTACGCTTTCTGATAAACGAGACGCCCCATATCGTCATCAACTTAGATAAGCTGACCTATGCAGGCAACCTTGAATCGCTGACGAGCATCGAGGCCAATCGGCGCTACCGGTTTATCCATGGGGATATCTGTAATAGCGAGCTTATCCAGTGCTTATTGACTCAATACAATCCGGATATCGTCATGCACCTCGCGGCCGAAAGTCATGTGGATCGCTCCATCGACGGCTCGGCTGAATTTATCCAGACCAATATTGTCGGCACATACTGCCTCCTGGAGGCTTGCCGTAATTATTTTGCGCGACTAGATAGCGAAAAACAGGCGACATTTAGATTTCACCATGTCTCAACCGATGAAGTCTTCGGTGAGTTAGGAGACACTGGGCTGTTTACCGAAAACAGCCCTTACCAACCTAGCTCGCCCTATTCGGCGAGTAAGGCGGCGGCAGATCATCTTGTGCGGGCCTGGAGTCGCACCTATAAACTTCCGGTCGTGCTAAGTAACTGCTCGAATAACTATGGCCCCTATCAATACCCTGAAAAACTCATCCCTCTGGTACTGCACAAGGCTTTAGCTGGCGAGCCCCTGCCCATATATGGAGATGGTCAACAGATCAGAGACTGGCTCCATGTGGAAGATCATGTGCGGGCACTCTACCTTGTAGCCTTAAGGGGAAAACTCGGTGAAACCTACAATATTGGCGGCGGTAACGAGCGGACTAATCTGGAAGTAGTGACGAAAATATGTGAGCTGTTAAACACACGCATCTTAGATAAACCCCAAGGTATTGATGACTTCAAACAACTCATCACTTTTGTGACTGATAGGCCAGGTCATGACCAACGCTACGCCATAGATGCCAGCAAAATAGAGCAAGAACTGAGCTGGCAACCTGAGCGAAGTTTTGCATCTGGTTTAGCCAGCACCTTAAACTGGTATATCAATAACCCCACATGGTACCAACAGCTCATAAATTCAGACAAACCTGATGGTCAGACTCGATGAAGTCGATATCACGCGCACTCATCATAGGTAAACATGGTCAACTGGCTCAGGCTTTAATCGCCAGCAAGCCAAACAAGATTATTGCCACAGCCATGGGCCGAGATGATGTCGATATCGGCTCATTAGAGTCAATCATAGCCGCGATTAAACAGACCCGCGCCGAGCTCATCATCAATACCGCCGCCTATACCCAAGTCGACATGGCTGAATCTCAACGAGACCAAGCATTCTCAGTCAATCGAGATGGTGCTGGCAATATCGCATTGGCGGCGAAACGGACCCAGACTCGCCTGATCCACCTTTCGACCGATTACGTATTTAACGGCAAGCAAAACAAGGCCTACTGCGTCGATGATGAGCCGAGTGCACTCAATGTATATGGCGCCTCTAAGCTAGCCGGAGAACAAGCGGTCATAGCCACTAAATATGAGGAAGTCTGCATAGTACGCAGCTCCTGGCTCTACTCCCAATTTGGCACTAATTTCGTCAAGACCATGCTCAGGCTCATGACACAGCAGCCCAAATTATCGGTGATTGATGACCAGACATCCTGCCCAACTTCGGCATCTGAGCTAGGCCAGTTTATCTGGAGTCTGAGCCAACAAGAAACGTTAGCCCCTATCTATCACTGGAGCGATGCAGGGAAGGCAAGCTGGTATGAATTCGCCTTGGCCATTCAAGATATGGCACTGAATTTAGGTAAACTTGATACTCGTATCCCCATTGAGCCCATCTCATCCAGTCAGTTCTCCAGTGCCGCATCACGCCCCCTATTTAGCTTGCTCGATATAACGGCCTCCCGGCAGATAATGACGGCTAAACCTTGGCGAGAGAATCTAACATCAGTGCTGCAACAGCTATAATTTTTTCGAATCATACAACTTGATGTAGAATAAGCTCAGCCCTAAAGCTTCACTTTAATTTTAATCACTTAAGTCAGACTCTATGCCAGCTAACGTTCAAGCAGATCAGCCCAAGATGACCATGCAGATAAAACAGACCAGCCAAGGCGCTATCGCATATTGCGTTACCGCCGCACAAGCGATCACCACCGAATGGTTCGATGTTAGTTTTTGGCAGCAACAATCCGCCGTCACAGGTTCATCTAAGGGACGCTATATCACCTGGTTTGTGAAGCCTGATCTCGAAGCATCTCAGAATGAAACACAAGTAGATAAAGACAGTGAATGGGTGTTACGCCATTACTATCGCGGCGGCCTGATAGAGAAGCTAAGCAAGGACAAATACCTGTTCACCGGGTTACACAAGACACGAGCGGTGGCAGAGCTGGCTCTACTGACCCTACTGTTTAATGAAGGCTTTGCCGTACCCAGACCCATCGCCGCCAATGTTGAACGCAGCGGCCTGTACTATCGCGCCGATATCATTATCGAGCGTGTTGCAGGGGCACAGGATCTGGTGGCCAAGCTAAGCACAGAAGTCATGACGGCCGAGCAGTGGCGACAGCTGGGGACTTGCATAGCTAAGTTCCACCAGCGCGGCGTCTATCATGCCGATCTCAACGCCAAAAATATCCTCATCACAGATGATGAATTCTATCTTATCGATTTCGACAGAGGGGAGATCCGAGCGCCTAATACTAAGTGGCAAGCTGCAAACCTTGACCGCTTATTGCGCTCGTTCAATAAGGAGAAGGGAAAACTCCCAGCCTTAGCATTCACCGAATCTAACTGGCAGGACTTATTAAAAGGTTATGCGAAACCTTAGATCGAAATATTCATTAGTATCAGCTCATTAATTCTTTAGCAGAGCCTAACGCTCCCAAAGCTGCACTTGCATTAATCGCCTCCAGCGAGGCAAATGTGCAGGTGCTTCTGTGAGACGCTGTAAACCCTTCCCTGGGCGCTCTGCAGTTTCATCCCTGAAACCGAAGCTCACAGCCGTACCTACACCTGGATTAACCAAACTACGACTCAGTACTCGCTACCGATTGCGAACTTCTATTGACAAATCAGGTGCATTATCCCAATTAACAGGCTTTATATCAGTTACGCATGAAGAAGCAGGTCTGGAACTTTTATATGAATTTATGCCTGATACAAGCCCATCGAAAAACCAAATAACTATTTATTTTGGGACCATTCTTGTGAGCCGATCAATTGTTTCGCAAGCTCAAACTGCTGCTTCAGTGCGCCTCTATTAGCGGCGACAACCTTATGCCCAGCCTCACTGGCGGCTTCATAGGCCGACTGGTCATTGAACTTATTGAGCAATTCACCTGCAAGCTCACTATCCGAAGCGATCACCTTCAATGCCCCGGCATCTTGAAGTAAACCCGTTATCTCAGCGAAATCCCAATGCTGTGGACCGACAAACACAGGTAACCCCAATGCAGCAGGCTCCAATGGATTATGACCACCGTTATCGATCAAGGTGCCACCGACAAAGGCCTGATCGGCGGCGCCATAGAAGGTGAGCAACTCCCCCATGGTATCGCCTAATAGTACTTGAGTATTTGGCTGTAGCGGCTCATTTAAACTGCGACGAGCTAAATTAAATCCAGCACCAGCAATCTTACCTGCGGCGGCATTAAACTGCTCTGGATGACGAGGAACCATGATAAGCAAGGCATCGGGCTTATCCGCTAATACCTGGCGATGAGCATTCAAGATGGCATCAAATTCTCCCGGATGCACACTGCCCGCCACCCAGATAGGACTATCATCTTTCTGCCACGCCAGGCGCAATGCTTTTGCTTGCGCTATTTTATCTGCCGATATACTGAGATCGAACTTTAGGCTCCCACAGACACTGATATTTTCAGGCTTAACGCCTAAATCGATAAAACGCGCCGCCGCCAGCTTAGATTGAGCCGCTATCCGATCTAGGCTCTGTAACATGGGCAAGGTCAGAGTTGCTTGTTTTCGATACTTTTCCGCCGATTTATCAGATAAGCGGGCGTTTGCCAACATCAACTTAATCCCAGAGTTCGATGCCTGATGAAGCAGGTTAGGCCAGAGCTCGGTCTCCATGATGATGCAAGATTTAGGCGCGACTTGTTTGAGAAAACGCCTGACACAGACAGAGATATCGAAGGGTAAGTAACAGTGCTGCACGCTATCACCAAAGGCCTTTACCACTTCGGCAGAACCAGTAGGGCTAGTGGTGGTCACAGTAATCGTCAGCTGGGGAAATGCTTGCTGAATCGCTTTAATCAAGGGCACCGCCGCCAATGTCTCCCCCATGGACACACAATGAATTAACAGATCGCTTTGCTTAAGTGATGTCAGGCCAAACCTCTCACCCCAGCGCCCACGATAGTCAGCGCTCTTCATTGCACGTATGGCTAAATAAATAACCAATAACGGCAGTAACAGATAGAGCAAGGCGGAGTAGATAAAACGATTCATAGGATCAGGTACTTAAAATATTTGGCAGTTGAATATGCAATGCTATCACAGCACTAAACCCAGAGATAATGTCACGGGGCGAGTCGCTAGCGGTCAAGCTGGCATCGCGATGCTTACAACTTAATCCTCTATGGCCTGCGATCTCGATACAATTACTGGTCGGTTCAGCGATTCTTTTCATCTCACCTAATATCCTTCTACTAGCAGCAACCAATATTACAGTCTCTGACAAATGAGTTTTGCCTGATGAATTCCGTCAATGCTAGTATGTTTGTCAACTAAGTTATTAAGTAAAATGCCATTAGGACGAAGATGAAAACCCGCGATAAAATTATACATGCCAGCCTGGAGCTGTTTAACGAGCATGGTGAAAGGACTATCACCACCAATCATATCGCCGCGCACTTAGGTATTAGCCCGGGTAACCTCTATTACCATTTCCGTAATAAAGAGGACATTATTCGCTCTATCTTCTCCCTTTACGAGAGCCACCTTGAGACCAGTTTTCAGCCCTATGAAGGCAAACCCGTCACTATCGATCTCTTGATAGGCTACTTCGATGCCATCTTCTATGCCATGTGGGAGTTCAGGTTTATGTATGCCAACCTCACAGATATATTGAGCCGTGATGATGAGCTTAAGAGACAATATTTACAGGTGCAGCAACAAGTACTCACCCGTTGCAGCCATGTCCTGAGTAAACTCGAGCAAGATGGTGTGATCGCTATCGAGCAAGATGAGATCCCCCCTCTGGCAGAAACCATCAGAATGATTGTCTGCTTCTGGATCAGCTATAAGCAGACCCACTCCCCGGATACCAAGATCACTAAATCATCCCTCTATGAAGGGCTGCTGAGGATCTTGATGTTGTCTAAGGCATATTCGACGCCAAATTCCCACGCGACATTTGTCAGACTCGAGCAGCATTATCAAGAATTAGCCGCGGCCCCGCTCGAAGAACCAGCCTAAGGCCAATCGGTAATAAGGCAAATATCGCCGGCTAGATGTTGGCGATATTCCTCCTCGAATGTTAATCACAATAAGACCATCAAAACTTTAAAATTCCTTCTACAATCAAGGCTTATATTAATAAATCAAACTGAACTTGCCTACTTGTTACGGATTAGTTTTATTGATGTGAAAACATCACTAGGCCTAATCTAATTCATCTTGCTATCACTGGTAAAAAAAAGGCTGTAGGGCGAGCGGCTTTAAGGTTAAAATGCCGCCACTCCAATACTCAAAATAATGCTAATTAAGGAGAATTCAGGTGGCAACGACCTCATTCTACGACCAGCTCAATCAACAACTTGCTGAAGTGAAAGCCGAAGGCTTATATAAGAGCGAGCGCATAATTGTCTCTCCTCAGCAGACCGAAATCCGGGTTAATGACGCAGAAGTCATGAACTTCTGTGCAAATAACTACCTTGGTTTAGCGAATCATCCTGAACTCATCAAGGCGGCGAAAGACGGCTTAAACAATCATGGTTTCGGCATGGCTTCGGTCAGATTTATCTGCGGCACCCAAGACATACACAAGCAACTTGAGGCTAGCCTCAGTGAATTCCTCGGCATGGAAGACACTATTCTTTATTCATCTTGTTTCGATGCAAATGCAGGTCTGTTTGAAACCTTGCTTAGCGCGGAAGATGCCATTATCTCTGACGCCCTAAACCATGCATCTATTATCGATGGTGTTCGTCTTTGTAAGGCGAAACGTTTCCGTTACGCCAACAACGACATGGCCGCCCTCGAAGAGCAACTTAAAGCAGCCAAAGAAGCTGGCGCACGTAACATTTTGATCGCCACCGATGGCGTGTTCTCTATGGACGGTGTTATCGCTAACCTTAAAGGCGTGTGTGATCTTGCCGACCAATATGGCGCACTAGTCATGGTCGACGACTCTCACGCAGTAGGCTTTATCGGTCAAAATGGCCGAGGTACTCACGAATATTGTGAAGTGATGGATCGTGTCGACATCATCACGGGAACTTTAGGTAAGGCATTAGGTGGAGCCTCGGGTGGATTCACCGCGGCCAAGAAAGAGGTCGTTGACTGGCTACGTCAGCGTTCACGCCCTTACCTATTCTCTAACTCTTTAGCACCTTCGATTGTCACGGCCTCCATCCATGTGCTGGAGATGCTAAAAACAGGACAGGCACTGCGTGAAGCCGTCTGGGAAAACAGCCGCTACTTCCGTGAAAAAATGACCGAAGCAGGCTTTACCTTAGGTGGCGCCGATCACGCAATCATTCCTGTGATGATTGGCGATGCAAAACTGGCTGGTGACTTCGCTAATCGTCTACTCGAAGAGCACATCTATGTGGTTGGTTTCTCTTTCCCTGTTGTCCCTAAGGGACAGGCGCGTATCCGCACTCAGATGTCTGCCGCTCATACTAAAGAGCAGCTGGATAAAGCTATCGAGTCATTTATTCGCATCGCCAAAGAGATGGGCATTATTTAAATGAAAGCATTAAGCAAGTTAAAGCCTGAACAAGGTATCTGGATGGTCGAAGCACCTAAGCCAGAGCTAGGGCATAACGATCTCTTGATCAAGATCCGCAAGACAGCCATCTGCGGTACCGACGTACATATCTATAACTGGGATACCTGGTCGCAAAATACGATTCCGGTACCTATGGTTGTCGGCCATGAATATGTGGGTGAAATTGTCGACATAGGCCAGGAAGTCCGTGGCTTTACCATTGGCGATCGAGTCTCTGGTGAAGGACACATTACCTGTGGCCACTGTCGTAACTGTCGTGCAGGCCGAACTCACCTATGCCGAAACACCTCAGGTGTTGGTGTAAATCGTGACGGTGCTTTCGCGGAGTATTTGGTTATTCCGGCGTTTAATGCGTTTAAAATCCCCGATGATATCTCAGACGATCTCGCCGCTATCTTCGATCCTTTCGGTAATGCCGTTCATACCGCGCTATCATTTGACCTGGTCGGTGAAGATGTATTGATCACCGGAGCTGGCCCCATAGGTATCATGGCCGCCGCAGTATGCCGTCATGTTGGTGCTCGCCATGTTGTGATCACCGATGTCAACGAATACAGACTCGAACTGGCTAAGAAGATGGGTGCAACTCGTACGGTTAATGTTGCTAAAGAGAAGCTGGAAGATGTCATGACTGAGCTCGGCATGACAGAAGGCTTCGATGTCGGACTAGAGATGTCTGGAGTACCAAGTGCATTCCACTCTATGCTAGAGACCATGAATCACGGCGGTAAAATCGCCATGCTAGGTATTCCTGGCGATGAGATGGCCATCGACTGGAGCAAGATTATCTTTAAGGGATTGATAATTAAAGGCATCTATGGCCGTGAAATGTTTGAAACCTGGTACAAGATGGCGAGTCTGATCCAATCGGGTCTGGATATCTCACCTATCATTACCCATCACTACAAGATCGATGATTTCCAGCAAGGCTTCGACGCCATGCGTTCGGGTCAATCGGGCAAAGTTATCCTCAGCTGGGATTAACCTTTATCGTTGTGAATGCTATATTAAGGGGCTGTACTATTACGGCCCCTTATCGCACAATTAATCTATACCCTCATTTTTTGCAGTAAGGTTCTATGTCTAACTTTCAACATTTTAGCGTCAATCAATTAATTCAACTCTCAGAGAGTCACTCAGATATTCAGATCGTTGATATTCGCGACGCAGCCAGCTTTGCATCTGGTCATGTGGAAGGCGCAATCAACCTCAATAACGAAAATCTTGCGAGTTTTGTAGCAGAGGCCGATATGGATCAACCTCTTATTGTTGTCTGTTATCATGGCATCAGCAGCCAGGGCGCAGCACAATATTTAGTCGAGCAGGGATTCGATGATGTCTATAGCCTAGATGGTGGCTACCAAGCTTGGCACCAAGCACACGCATAAACAGATCAGTTCCTTAAGGACACTCTATGATTGAAATAGGTAGGCTCCCCAACGAACGAGCGGCTCTAGCGCTAATCGATTACCTTAAAGGCGAGAAGATTGAGTGTAAAATTTTGCCTGCCGAACAGGGCGTCAGTATCTGTGTCCTCAACGACCATCATAGTATTCGTGCCAGACAGGAATTTGAACGCTTTACCCACAACCCTCACGACCCTAAGTATCTACAGGCTTCTTGGGATAATGGTGATAGCAAGCTTAAACTAGACTACGGCTCCCCCTCTCTGCAACTCGTCACACAGTTTATTACCGGCGCAGGTCCGTTAACCTTAGGTATTATCTTCATCTGCATCTTAGTGTTTGCGGGGTTTAATCTGGGCTTTGCCGAGCCAATATACCAACACCTGTCATTTTTTAATGCCGTGCCTGGCTCTAGCCTAAGTGAATTTTGGCGAGTGTTCACCCCAAGTCTACTGCACTTCTCCGCCCTGCATATTATTTTCAATTTGCTTTGGTGGTGGTCTCTGGGAGGAAAAATAGAGAATAAATTAGGCCTGATTCCGTTACTCACCTTACTGATAGTTGCGGGGACTTTACCTAATATAGTCCAGTACTTCGTCGGTGGACCAAACTTCGGTGGCCTATCCGGTGTAGTTTATGCCGTCGTCGGTTACACCTGGATCATGGGCACTAAACGCCCCGAATTAGGCATTGGCCTGCCGCCTGCCTACATTGGCTTCATGTTAGTCTGGTTAGTGTTTGGCTTCACCGATATGTTCGGACTCTCTATCGCCAATGGTGCTCACATAGGCGGATTACTCGTCGGACTTGCACAAGGATTTATTGATAGTAAAAGAATTAAGGGATAGCAGATCCTAGGTTCTAAGCCCTAGGATCTAGAACCTTATACCATCTCAACCACTTTCTTCACTAGCTTCTCGATACCAAGGCTCGCTTCGGCGATATTACCCGCCAGCATATAGGCAGGGGTACTCACCACCTTGTTTATCTCATCGACTATGATGTCCTGAACTGCGGCCTCCTGATGCTGTCCCCCCATCAAGTTGAAAGCTTGTGCAGTCTCGCTGTCATAACCTATAGTGCCTATGGCACCTTCGCCATATAAAAGAGGGATCATTATCGGTGCAATACAGATAAAGCCAACAGGCTTGTTACTAGTGGCAAACTGGCCGATAAAACTTATGATTTCCGGCGCAATAACGCAATCACTACCATTAGTGGCAAAATTGCATAAATTTTTCGCGGCCCCGAAACCACCAGGAATGATCAAAGCATCAAACTCATTGAGTTCAAGCTCTTCGGTCACCTTTATTTCACCTCTGGCAATACGAGCCGATTCAACTAAAACATTTCTGATTTGGTTCGATTCCACCTCTCCAGAGAAATGATTAACCACATGCATCTGTAAAATATTGGGCGCAAAACACTGGTAATCCACGCCCAGCTTTGAAAGCGCTAACATAGCTAAAACCGATTCATGTATCTCACTACCATCGAATACACCCGAACCACTCAATAAGACTGCTATTTTGTTCATTAAAACTAATCTCCATATATCTTTTTATTTTAACAAGATCACAACAAAGCCCTTGATCCGATTGTTTTTCGTGCTAAGTTAGTGCATCGACTTTACCGGGCGCTGAATATTTAACCAATAATTGAGTCTGGAAAGACAGGGGAATAATTAAGTCCACAAATTAGGATGATTTTCAAGAAACTAATGTCTAGTTCACACTTTTTTTAGTTTCACCTTACAATCAATAAGTTACAACCATATCACTTCTACCGTATAACCCAGTTCCACAACGAATCAAAAGTTTAATTCACAGACTTATCCACAGGCTGTGCGTTATTTGACGTGGCTGAAATTCCCCTTCTGTGGCATGCTAGCATCACTATCAAAAATGCACTCAAAATCAGAGTCATTCGCCGCTCTCGAAACCTAAATCGAAACCTAAATTATGCCTAAAATTGCCGAAAATCCGTTAGTTCTAGTAGATGGCTCCTCCTACCTTTATCGTGCCTATTATGCACCACCACATCTTACCAACTCTAAGGGTGAAGCCACCGGCGCTGTTTATGGCGTAATTAACATGTTACGTAGCCTTCTCAAGCAGTATGAACCGACTCAGATGGCGGTAATTTTCGATGCGAAAGGTAAAACGTTCCGTAACGACATGTATGAAGATTACAAGGCCCAAAGGCCGCCTATGCCAGATGATCTTCGCACTCAGATAGAGCCTCTTCATAGAATTATACGCGCTATGGGACTCCCTCTGGTATGTATTTCCGGAGTCGAGGCCGACGATGTTATCGGGACTATCTCTACCCAAGCGAGTAAAGAGGGTAGAGCCGTGCTTATCAGCACCGGCGATAAGGATATGGCCCAGCTTGTCGATGAGAATGTCACCCTGATCAACACCATGACCAATACCATCATGGGGCCGGACGAAGTCACCGAAAAATTTGGTGTCGGACCCGAGCTCATTATCGACTTATTAGCCCTACAGGGTGACAAAGCCGATAATATTCCCGGGCTTCCTGGTGTAGGCGAGAAAACTGCCGTAGCCATGCTAACCGGTGCCGGCTGCATAGATAAGATTCTTGCCGCTCCGGAGAAGATGCCGGAACTCGGCTTCAGAGGCGCTAAGACCATGCCAGCTAAACTGGCCGAACACAGGGATATACTCAAGCTATCCTATGAACTGGCGACGATTAAGTTAGATGTTGAGCTCGAACAAGACTGGCAAGAGCTCACTATCAAGCCGGCAGACCGGGATGAATTGATAAAATGTTTCGGTGAAATGGAGTTCAAGCGTTGGTTAGCCGAAGTACTCGATAATAAGACGGGCTCGGGTAAAGGCGAGACAGCAGCCGATGAAGAGGTAACCAGGCAAGATATTCAGACCGAATACACCACTATATACACCCATGAAGAGTTAGATCTCTGGATAGATAAACTCGCGAATGCAGAGCTCATCGCCATAGATACAGAGACGACCAGTCTCAACTATATGGAGGCCAAGTTAGTCGGTATATCCTTCGCGATTGAAGTGGGTAAGGCTGCCTACCTTCCGCTAGGCCACGATTATTTAGATGCACCAGAGCAACTGGATCAGGCTGAAGCCTTAGCAAAACTCAAACCTTTGCTTGAAAATTCCGAGCTTAAAAAAGTAGGCCAAAACCTTAAATACGACATCAGTATTTTTGCTAATGTGGGCATTAAGCTACAAGGTATAGCCTTCGATACTATGCTCGAGTCTTACGTGTTCAATTCAGTCGCAACTAAGCACAACATGGATGATTTGGCACTTAAATATCTGGGTCACAAGAATATCAGCTTCGAAGAGATCGCAGGCAAAGGTGTCAAACAGCTCACCTTCAATCAGATCGACCTGGAAACCGCCGCTCCCTACGCTGCCGAAGACGCCGACATTACCCTTAGATTACACCAGCACTTATGGCCAAGATTAGAGAAAGAGCCGGAACTGGCTTCGGTATTTACCGATATTGAACTACCACTCATACAAATACTGTCAGATATTGAACGTGGAGGCGTTTTAATCGATAGTATGATGTTAGGGCAACAGAGTGAAGAGCTCGCCAGAACCATAGATGAATTAGAGCAAAAAGCCTTCGAGATCGCGGATGAGAAATTCAACTTAAGTTCACCTAAGCAGCTTCAGGCACTATTTTTTGAAAAATTGGGCTATCCCATTATCAAGAAGACGCCTAAGGGGGCACCTTCGACTGCCGAAGAAGTATTAGTCGAGTTAGCCTTAGATTACCCGCTACCTAAGATTATACTGCAGCACAGAAGCTTAGCTAAGCTGAAGAGTACCTACACGGACAAGTTACCCCTCATGGTCAATGCTCAGAGTGGCCGGGTACACACGAGTTACCATCAAGCCAATGCGGCAACCGGACGCCTGTCTTCCAGTGAGCCCAACCTGCAAAACATCCCCATTCGTACCGAAGAGGGCCGTAGAATACGTCACGCCTTCATTGCACGAGAAGGTAAGAAGGTACTCGCAGCCGATTACTCACAAATCGAATTGCGTATCATGGCTCACCTGTCTCAAGATAAGGGTCTACTCACGGCCTTCGCCGCAGGTAAGGATATTCATAGGGCAACCGCAGCCGAGGTATTCGATGTAGACTTCGATGACGTCACTACAGAACAACGCCGTCGCGCCAAAGCGGTAAACTTCGGACTCATTTATGGCATGTCGGCATTCGGACTCGCTAAACAGTTAGATATTCCTCGCCCTGAGGCTCAAAAGTATATCGATACTTACTTTAAACGTTACCCGGGTGTGCTCAAGTATATGGAAGAGACTCGTGCCGAAGCCGCAGATCTTGGTTACGTCTCGACCCTCTACGGTCGCCGACTTTATCTACCCGCCATTAAAGATAGAAATGCCATGAGACGCCAAGCCGCAGAGCGGGCGGCAATTAATGCACCGATGCAAGGTACTGCAGCCGATATAATCAAGAAAGCCATGATCAACATAGCCCATTGGATCGCTACCGAGACTCAGGGTGAGATCGATATGATCATGCAAGTGCACGATGAACTCGTGTTCGAAGTCGACAGCGATAAGGCTGAACAGATGCAAGAGAAGGTTTGTCAGCTGATGGCCGATGCTGTCAGCCTGGACGTCGAACTGCTTGCGGAAGCTGGAATAGGTGACAATTGGGAACAGGCACACTAGTCCTAAACAAACACATATAACCTAAACTAAGAAGCCTCTGATACTTACCAGAGGCTTTATAGTTTATAACCCTGCCTCATTAGTTTCATTACCTCTATAGGCTCATCATAAATGATGAGACATGTGTTCGCTTGTTAAAACAGTAAAACCTTCCAATTTACTTAATCAAATACGCAGAATGTTGAAAAAAGATCAGTAAATGATGTCTTTTCATCCTTAAGCCTCTAAGTGATTCAGTTTCAATCACTAAAACGATAATTATGGATCATAAAACAACATTTCATCAACGAAAATGTTAGATCTAAGTCACAATATTGACTCCTTTTATAAAAAACTGTTTTCCTAATAACGTCCAATGGGGTATTATTCTTTGCGTAGGGTACAGAGGTTAAGATGTTCTATCTTTCAAACCTTTTTAGTTCATTTTTTAAATGAACAGCCAAATTATGGCGCCTCAGCAATGTATTTTGCTGGGGCTTTTTTTCGCCCAAAATAAATTTTAGAGTATTTACTTTAAATCTGAGTTGATTCGCGCTATGCTGTCGCCATTAAGAGTCATTGAGTCTATCTTAATGGCGCTTGAGTCTTGTTGAATTTAGCTTCTCCCCAAAAGAGCTAATTAGGCCGATGGTTATTCCGTCGGCTATTTTTTTGCCTGTAATTCCTCACAACCCAAGTTAATTTCCAGCAAGTTCACCAATCTAGGCTAAAAAAAACGCCTGCCATGAAAAATGGCAAGCGCTGTTATATACCAATTTCATTAAATGTATGACCTATTCAGAGCTTTCTCAGGGCTTTAAATTCAAGGCGCATTGCTGAGGAAATGGTTATTCCCTTTTGAGGCAATGCAACGCAGAAGTGGAAGTCCTGAGAAGCTCACCTAGTGCGGGTTTAAAAACACTTTTTGCTGCGCAATACGACTGCATGGATGCTGGAGGTAGAGCAACGCAGGAGCTTGTTGCCGAGAATAACTATTAGCTTCAATCCCCTTACTTGCCTACAGCGTTTTTAATTCCCGCTGAATGATCACTTATTTAATGGAACTGGTATTAATACTAGCTTTCGGCTTTGAAGGTAAGGTTAACCCTTAATTGCAGAATCAGTGGCAGAACTTTCGTCTTCAGCCCCATTAGCTTCATCTTCAGCTAATGCGTCAATCAACCATTGCGGATGACACCAGGTATTTAAAATGCCTAAAACTTTGGCCTTACCTATGCCTTTAAGCGATGAGAAAGGCTCTACCTTAACCCGACCATCAAAATCACCCAGATGCTTTCTGACTTCATTGACCATCTTCATGCGATCACTCTGCCTCATCTTATCTGCTTTTGTTAACAGAGCTAACACAGGTATTTCACTCTCGACGGCCCATTCGATCATCTGCATGTCGAGATCTTTCAATGGATGCCTGATGTCCATCAAGACCACCATGCCACCTAGACACTGACGTTTCTGTAAATATTCCCCCAGAGATTGCTGCCATTTTTTCTTGAGCGCCAGTGGCACTTGAGCGAAACCGTAACCAGGAAGATCTACCAGCCTACGATGTTCATCCAGTTCGAACACATTGATTAATTGCGTTCTTCCCGGAGTCCTACTGGTCCGAGCCAGACTCTTTTGATCTGTAAGAAGGTTAAGGGCGCTAGACTTACCTGCGTTCGAACGCCCAGCGAAAGCGATTTCGATTCCAGCATCCCCAGGTAAATACTCGTCTAGGTGTGCGATATCGGGGGCACTGATTAAAAACTTGGCTTTACGAAAATCAATACGAGATTCAGTCACTACTGACTCCAAAAATATTAGGTTTTGCACTATAAATATCGAAGAGTTGCTTACATTTTCACAATTTCGTGTAAAATATTACCCCGATCACATAAGTAGCATTTTATCACGCTTGCGGGCTCAGCTAGTAAGCTCAGGACAAAAAATTTAACAATAAGTTGGAACGCCATGAAAAAGTTAGCTCTTGCGCTATCAGTCTTAGCCTGTATCTCTTCGCCTGTAATGGCTGAAGGCAATGCTGAAGCGGGAAAAACTAAAGCAATTGTTTGTTCTGCCTGTCACGGTGTTGATGGTAACAGCATGATAGACATGTACCCAAAACTTGCTGGACAGCAAACCACTTACCTGATTAAGCAACTACACGATTTCCGTAGTGCAGCTAAAACAGGCGGTAAAGAGGGTCGTAACGATCCGATTATGGGTGGTATGGCTCTCATGCTCAGCGATCAAGATATCGAAGATGTCGCTGCATACTACTCTTCACAGACTAAAGTTGTAGCCGAAGTAAAAGATATACCAACTCTAGGTGAGCAACTATACAAGGGTGGTGATATGACTCGCGGAATTACTGCTTGTATCGCTTGTCACGGCCCGGAAGGCGCTGGTATAGAGTTAGCAGGCTTCCCAGATATCGGTGGTCAACATGCCAACTACCTTAAAATACAGCTTAACAAGTTTAGCGATACAAATCGTAACAACGACTTAAATGGCATGATGCAAGATATCGCGAAGAAACTTACCAGCGATGATATCGAGGCATTATCTAAATATATATCAAGCCTTAAGTAACTTTAAGCATGTTAAAGAAGGTGGTGTTTCCACCTTTTTTAACATCACCACATTTACCTTTACGTAAACTACCTGCAAAAACATACTTGACAGAGATCACAGATTTAGGTTTAATTAAGCCCGTACCGAGATGAACCCATCTGTTTGTATAAAATATTAAATAATAACTTACAGTTTTCGGTATTTGTGACATTTAAGATATAAGAATAAATAAATTCAATAATAATAATATAATTAAGACCACTCACTAAAAATAATAAGAGTCGTGATTTCGATTGAAATCCAGGTCAGAAAAATATTCGTAAGGAACTTGGTTAGGAAGGCCATTTAGCTGTAATAGCACTACCTTACAGGCTCAGAGAACATCGCTTCGCGGATAAGTAATTATCGGTTTTAGAGCGTTAAATCACTGAACTAACGATAAAACTAACAGGGATGGTTACATTTGGCGTCATAGATGACGATAGGATTGTGATGTGTCATGAAGACCATCTACGGAAGCTGTGGTCAGGAAGACTCAGGACTATTAAGAAAGCGTCTGGAAGACCGAAAACTAAAAAAGCATGCATGGAAAGCAGACTAAAAAAAGATGGAAATTGACCGGGAAAGTCGCATAGCAAGTACGGATACTTGAAATAAGAATTGGTGTCTCTGACACTTTTTGAAGGCGACAGTCGTACTGTCGCCTTTTTTTATGGCAAAATATTACCATTACTATCGATAGTGAGCAGATCCATACCTATATGCTTAGATGCCCTCTTTGTCACAATGAACATACCTCACTATTTTATCAAGACAGAAAACGCAGTATCTACACTTGTCACCACTGTCAGCTGGTATTCTCCGACGCTACCTCTCATCTCCCGCCCCAGATAGAGAAAAAGCGATACCAACTGAGTGCCAACAAATACCAAAAGCCCCTTAGACAGTTCTTGCTCAGCCTGATACAGCAGATCGCACAAGAAACCAATCAAGCATTAATTGGACTTAACTTTGGCCGCTTAACCGACACTCACACACTCGAGACAATCAAAGCCCAGGGACATGATTTACGGCAATATGATCCTTACTTTGCCCCCGACCATAACCTCCTGCAGCAAGAGTATGACTTTATCTGCTGTTATCGGGTATTCGAACATTTCCGCTCCCCATTCAAGGAGTGGTCACTGCTGTGTAAGCTCTTGAAACCCGGAGGATGGCTAGCAATAAACACTAAATTACTCACCGAAGCCCACGCTTTCGATAGGTGGCATCACAAGAACAACCTGACTCATGTCAGCTTTTATCAGGCAGACACCTTCGAGTTTCTAGCCGAGCAGGCAGGTTTTAGGCTATTATTCGCAGCAAATGATCTCATCTTGGTGCAAAAACCATCAGGATCTGATATAAAACGCGGCCAAAGTTCGCTTATTGATCTGTAATCAGCGCATTTATATCTAAATTTGTATTACCAGTTATTGAGAAAAACCATGTCACACTCTAAGAAATCCCGTAAAGCCAATGAAAATGCGCCTAAGTTAGCTCCAAGAACCAAGAAGAGTGATCGTGGTCTTGAAGGCAAGAAGAAAAAATCAGGAAACAAGGCAGGAAGCCGTCACAATTCAAATATTGTCGGTGGAAAAGAGGGTTCGGCTGCCACTAAGAAAGATCCACGACATGGTAGCAAGAAGACAATAAAACTTGATCTTCCAAGCCAAGTCAAAGTGATCGCCCCGAAAAAAGAGCAAGGTCCAAAACTGACCGATGAGCAGAAGCTATTCAAACTCGAAGAAGATCCAAGACTAAACCAGCTACTCGATATGCTCGAAGAGGGTAAAGATCTAAGCCAAGACGATCAGAAGTGGCTCAACAAGACGCTTAATCAGATAGAAGCATTGATGGAGCGTTTAGGGATCACCGAGGAAGATGATCTTGGTCAGGTTATTGAGTCAGCAGCTGCAGTGAGCGATGACGACCTGTTGGACAAGTTTGAATCCGGTGCAGATCTGCTAAAAGACTATCAGAATAAAGATTAACGCTTAGCTTTCTAAAAAATGGCATTTTATCGATGCCATTTTTTAGTATTCGTTATCTATACCGACAGGACAAAGCATGACAACAGCGCTTATAGTCATAGGTTTTATCATCATTACCACCCTTGCTGGCTACGCCACAGCCTTGTTGCTTAAGCTGCGTAAACAAAGCATCCAAAAGAAGAAGCATCAACAAGAATTAAAAGCCATAAACCAGGCACGCCTAGACGAGCATTTGAACAGCATCCGCTACATTGCCACCGCTATGTTAGAAGATCGCTGCGAACTTTCAGAAGGCGTAATGAGAATAGCCAAACTGTTCAGTCTTTTATCTATGTCGGAACAGGTAGAAGCTCAATATCCGGCTATTTTCAAACATTTTGCGGTGATCCAAGATCATCCCATCATGGCTCAACGAAAAAAACTGGAGAAGCAACAACGCATGAAGCTGGATTTTGCCCGCATGCGCTCTGAAGCTGAACTCGAAACCGATATTCTTGAAGAAGCGAAACAACTAACCAGTTTTACACCAAGTCCACTGCATTAACTCGGTTAAGCTCTGTTACTCTGCATAAATAGTCCTATCCCGTGAGTCTGTGCACAAATTCCCCATAAGAGCACAGACAAGTGCTCTATTTTCGTGGATATTCCCCAACTGAAATTCTCGAATTAATTATTCAGCTTCAATTTATACAACATGGATCAAGGTTATTTAGCCAATAACCATGCATACTTTACATGTTGCTAAACTATCACTTCGGAGGACACGCCTTGAAGCAGCCCACCCAAATTAGTTGGGATCAGTCAATGATCGAGAAATACAATTACAGCGGTCCCCGTTATACCTCTTACCCGACGGCGCTTGAGTTCGATGACTCATTCACCGAAGAAAAGCTGCTGACTTCGATTAAGAACAGCAAGAGTGATAAGCTTTCTCTCTATATCCATATTCCATACTGCGCCAAGCTTTGTTACTACTGTGGTTGTAACAAGGTCATCACTCGTCACCAGCATAAAGCCGACCAATATCTTGAGTATCTGGCAGCTGAAATTGTCAAACGCGCACCTCTGTTTAAGGACTATCTCGTCACCCAGATCCATTGGGGCGGCGGAACACCGACCTTTCTACGTCCAGATCAGATCCTCGATCTATCAGAGCTAATCAAGGCCAACTTCAACGTAGCCGACGTCGGCGAATATTCGATTGAAGTCGATCCCCGTGAAATCGAACTCACCATGTTAGATACGCTTAAAGAGGCGGGATTTAATCGCATCTCAATCGGCGTTCAGGACTTCAATAAGAAAGTACAGATTGCCGTCAACCGTGAGCAAGACGAGCAGTTCATCTTCGATCTTATGGCTAAGGCCAAAGAGTTGGGCTTCGTCTCTACCAACATAGATCTCATCTATGGTCTGCCTCACCAGACACCGGAAACCTTCGCTGAAACCATGCAGCGAGTCTTAGATCTGGATCCGGATCGTCTTTCTGTATTTAACTATGCGCACCTGCCTTCTCGTTTCGCGGCTCAGCGTAAAATTAAAGATGAAGATCTGGCTTCACCGCAACAGAAACTAGAGATGTTGCACCAAACAATCGAAACCTTAACCGGTGCCGGTTATCAGTACATAGGCATGGATCACTTCGCCAAGCCCGATGATGAGCTGTCTATCTTGCAAAATGAAGGCAGACTCCACAGAAACTTCCAGGGTTACACCACCCAGGAAGAATGTGACCTATTAGGCCTGGGCGTCTCTTCGATCAGCCAGATTGGCGACTGCTATGCCCAGAACCAGAAAGATATCCGCCCTTACTTCGAATCTATCGATGCTAATGGTCATGCATTATGGAAAGGTTGTGGTCTAAACCGTGACGATGAAATCCGCCGCGTGGTCATTAAACAGCTTATCTGTCACTTCGAATTGGATATGGCTCAAATCGATGAGAAGCTAGGGATTAAGTTCGAAGACTACTTCACAGAAGATCTCAAACTACTGCAAACATTTATCGATGATAAGCTAGTCGACATCACCGATAGGAAGATCACCATCAGCCCGACGGGTAGACTGTTGATCCGTAATATCTGTATCTGTTTCGACGTCTATTACCGGGAAAAAGCCCGCCAACAACAGTTCTCTCGAGTAATTTAATAGATAATAAGGACTGTTTCGACGGCTCTCGATGAGATAGCTAAATGAAAGCCGACATCTAGTCGGCTTTTTTGTCTCTCAGATTTACCTCTCTGTTTTGTATTTTGTAACTATTTTTGTATACACTTTTTATCTTTAGCGAGTCTGAGGCATAATCGAAGACATAATAATCAATAATAGCCATTAAGGTCTCAGTAATGTTTAAGCTTTTACTTCCCAGTTTACTCGCCGTGTCTCTCAGTGCTTGCCAAATCAACTCCGTCTCAACCGAACAAACTCAGTCTATGACATCTGCCGAGAGCCCACTAACTATGGGAGTTAGCGATTTAACGCTTAAATCGATTATCGAAGCTGACTGGCAGATTCAACTCGATAGTGATCCATCACAGGCTTTCTTCGAGGGTGATGCCAGTGCAGCCGGTAAATTATCCGATCTATCTCCTGCTAACTTAGCCTCACTCAATCATCGTAAACAGGCGCAGCTCACTAAACTCAAAGCATTAGACAGAGATACCCTCTCGAAAGAGGACAAGATTAACGCCCAGATCCTCCAGGGACAGCTGCAAAACAGTGTCGACCTGTATCGATACAAGGATCACTATCTGCCCATCACAGCCGAGAGCGGTTTTCATGCTTATATCGCCTCCATTGCTAAGGCAAGATTCGTAACGGAGCAAGATTACGAAAACTATATAGCCAAGTTATCTAACCTACCTAAATACTTCGCTCAGCAAACCTATTGGCTGAAACAGGGCTTAGAGTCAGGGATTACTCCGCCACAAGTCACCCTCAATGGCTTCGAAGACAGTATCAGCGCCTTCACGGTTCCCGTGGAAGACAGTGGCTACTTCAAGCCTTTCACCCACTACCCAAAGCATTTTACTCAGGCTCAGAAAGATGACCTGACGGCCCGAGGCAAAAAAATCATAGAACTGCAGATATTGCCGCTTTATCAGCAGTTTTATGACTTCATGACCGAGGAGTACATTCCCGGTGCCCGTACAGATATCGCCTGTGCCAGCCTGCCCGATGGCGCCGCCTTCTATGAAAACCGAGTCCGTTATTACACCACTCTCGATATGACATCCGATGAAGTTCACCAACTCGGCCTTAAAGAAGTAAAACGTATCCGCGCAGAGATGCAGATCATTATCGACGATCTCGGTTTCGAGGGCAGTTTCGCCAACTTCTTACATTTTTTGCGTACCGATCCTCAGTTTTATCCTAAAACGGCCGAAGAACTATTGAAAGAAGCTGCATTCATCGCCAAAAAAGCCGATGCCATGCTACCTAAATACTTCGGCAAGCTACCAAGAATTCCATACGGCATTCAAGCCGTCCCGGCCGAGATAGCGCCTAAGTACACCACAGGGCGTTACTCAGGATCCAACCGTGACGATGAACCGGGTTACTACTGGGTTAACACCTACGCCTTAGATAAACGGCCTCTATATGAACTTGAAGCCCTGACCTTGCACGAAGCCGTACCCGGCCATCATCTACAGATCTCCCTCAATAAAGAGCTCATCAAACTGCCAAACTTTCGCCGTTATAGCTATATTTCGGCCTTCGGTGAAGGCTGGGGACTCTACTCCGAGTATCTGGGCTTAGAAGCAGGCTTCTATCAAGACCCCTACAGCAACTTTGGTCGCCTGACCTATGAGATGTGGCGTGCGGCTCGCCTGGTCGTCGACACAGGCATGCACGCTAAGGGGTGGAGTCGACAGCAAGCACTGGACTTTATGGCTGGTAACACGGCTCTGTCCATGCACAATGTCACCACAGAGATAGATCGTTATATCTCATGGCCGGGCCAAGCCCTGTCATACAAGATTGGCGAGCTCACCATCAAGCGTCTGCGAGTTCAGGCTGAAGAGGAGCTAGGTGAAAAGTTTGATATCAGAGCATTCCATGATGCCATCTTAGAAAATGGCTCTGTGCCCATGTCAGTGCTAGAGCAACAGATCGCAGACTTTATCTCCTCTCAAAAAACCTAGCAAAGAGTTAACTAAGTAACAGTGTCACGAGTATTCAGTAAATGGGAGCTTCAGCTTCAAGACGATACTCGTGACTCGCGGCGGCTTTTTACTCTGTGCTACACTGGCAAGCAGCATACATAAGACCAGTAGATATCATGTCGATAGCCGTCGAATCACAAATGAATGATCAAGTTAACCTTCAAGCTAAGCCGCTCTCATCTGAGCAGATGCTTAATACCCATGAGCAGCAGGTATTTTGGGACAGAGTGACAGAATCAGAAATAAAAACTGATGACAATATTTCTCTCGCCTACATGTATATTGAACACCCGAACAGTGTGCGAGCCATAGTGATCAGCAATGGCCGAATCGAGTCTTATCTTAAATATAAAGAACTTATCTTCGACCTCTATAATCAAGGCTACAGTATTTTCGCACTGGATCATCGCGGCCAGGGCCTATCGACTCGTACCACAAGTAATCCGCATCACGGTCATATCGATAAATTTAGTACTTACGTCGATGATTTTGCTTTCTTTATCGACACTGTGGTGACGCCTAAACAGTATCAAGACCTTTTTCTGGTGGGTCACTCCATGGGAGGGGCCATCGGCACTCTGTATATTGACAAGTATCCTGACACCTTCACCGCCGCCGTTTTCTCAGCCCCCATGTACGGCATAAAACTTCCCATAAGCAAACGCTTTATCCGTTGGCTGGCAAGCCTGTTAGACACTAAACAGGGTGAAGAGCCTAACTATATTATCGGCGGTAAAGACTACCACGGCGATGAGTTCGCCAAGAATGATCTGACTAAGAGCCAGCCGCGTTATGAAGATTACCGTAAGCTTTATCAGCAACGTCCTGAGCTACAACTTGGCTCGCCAACAAACCATTGGCTAGTCGAATCTATCGACGCAGGTGCCAGAACGGTAAAAGCAGCCAAAGAAACTAAGACGCCAATTTTGATTCTTCAGGCTGATGAAGACACGGTTGTCGATAATTTCGCCCAGTACCATGCTGTAGGTGGTTTATGCGAACTGATCAATATTCCCGATGCCCGTCACGAGATTTTTATGGAACAAGATGAAAGCCGTAACTTTGCCATAGAAGAACTGCTTAAGTTCTTATCCTCACACCACACAGGCTAAAATCAAACACTAACAATCAGCATTAAAAAGGGAGTCTGGCTCCCTTTCTTCTAACTGGACGTATCCAGCATATTTGTTGTCAGAACTAGCCCAACTGGCCTGCAACTAGCAGCTCACGACTCTCGGGGATCTCGTTATATGACAGAACATGTAAACCTCGGGCAAAAGCCAACGCATAACGGGCTAATATAGGCCTTAGCTGTGGCGAGACAAGCAACATAGGGCTGTGACCTTGCTCTTTTGCCTGGGCCAGCAGCTGGGGCATCTTCTGCTGTAGCTGAGCAAGCAACTGAGGCTCCACTGGAAAACTGTCTAAAGAAACCTTACCTTGCTGCTGTGATTGATTAAGCGCTGTGAGCAAGGTTTGTTCCAGTTCTGGCGCTAGGGTCAAGACGTTCAACTGCTGCGAAGTACCAGCAATGGTGTGTAATATACTGCTACGAAGCGCACAACGTACGTCGGCAGCGAGTAGCACAGGATCCTTACTCTCCTCGCTGCAATCGAGCAAAGTCGTGGCTATGGTGCGAATATCTTTGAGTGACACTTGCTCCTTGAGCAAAAGTCTATACACCTTCAACTGTAAGATCGGCGTCAAAGCCGTAGAGAGTGATTCCGCCAGTTTAGGTGATTGCTTAGCTAAGCGATCACTCAATGCCATCACATCATCGTGCTGTAACATCTCCGGCAAAGATTCACGGATAAGTTTACTCACATGGGTCGCAATCACGGTTGCGTTATCGACAACCGAATAACCTAAATTCAGGGCTTTCGCCTTAGAATCAGGTTCAATCCACAAGGCATCCATCTGATAAGCGGGCTCTTTAGTGATGATGCCATCGATATCTCCAAAGACAGGCCCACTTTTGATCGCCATCAACTTTTCGGGCTCTAATTCAGCGGTGATCACCGGATTACCCATTAAATTAATTTGATAAGCATTAGGTGCCAAGGCTAAATTATCCCGAACACGCACCTCAGATAACAAGAATCCAGCTTGCTCGGACAAGGTTCGCCGAATGCCTGTTAAGCGTTTCTGCAACTCGGCACCCTTACTGCGCTCGACAAGGTGTACCAAACGATAACCAAGTCTCACCTCAATGAGATCCGTAAAAGGCAATGCTTCCCAGCTTGGCAGTGATGGCTCTGATAGACTCTTTTCAAGTTTCTCTTCAATCTTTTCTTCAGGCCTAACTTCTACTCGCTGGCTCAGCTTCCAGGCGGAAAAACCTAAAACAGCAGCAAATGGGAGAAACACCAAGGCAGGCATGCCAGGCACAATACCAAAAATGACCATGATCACAGATGCTGTGGCTAAGGTCTTAGGGTTAGCCAGTAACTGCTTGGTCAACTGAGCTGGCATCTCTTCAGCATCTGAGACTCGAGTCACGATTATCGCAGCGGCGGTAGCGAGCAACAAAGATGGGATCTGAGCGACCAGTCCATCACCAATCGCCAACAAGGCATAAGTCTTAAAGGCATCACCTGCACTTAAGTCATGCATAAACATACCGATGGCAATACCACCCAAAATATTGATAACTAAGATCAGTATTCCGGCAATAGCATCACCACGAACAAACTTAGAAGCACCATCCATAGAGCCATAAAAATCTGCCTCTCTGGTAACTTCCTGGCGACGAAGCCTCGCCTGATCTTGGCTTAACACCCCAGCATTAAGATCGGCATCAATAGCCATTTGCTTACCGGGTAACGCATCTAAGGTAAACCGAGCTGATACCTCAGAGATGCGCTCACCACCTTTAGTGATCACCACAAAGTTTATGATCATCAAGATTAAGAAAATCACCGCACCGACCACATAATTGCCATCAATGACCACTTCACCGAAGGCCTGGATCACTCTACCTGCAGCGTCTCCCCCTTGATGCCCCTCAATCAGCACGACTCGAGTGGAAGCGACATTCAATGTCAGTCTCATCAAGGTAGCAAGCAGCAAGACTGTCGGAAAAACAGAGAACTCCAACGGCCGCCTTATTGATACCGCAACCAACAAGACCATCACAGACAGGACAATGTTGAAAGTAAAGAGAATATCCAACAACCAGGGCGGCAGCGGAAGGATCACCATAGCAAGAATAGTCAGTAGCATGATAGGTATACCTATATAGCTACGATTTCCAGCAAATGTTCGAGATAACCAATTCATGGAAAGTACCTTTAATCGTGTCTTAAGTGTTTCGGAATAAAAAAGTTTGGTAGTGGATCCGGGCGTTTCTTCTTACCATCTCTGGCCACTTTTATCTGCAATACATAACTCAATACATGGGCTATAGCGATAAAAAGTGCGGCGGGGATCTGTTGCTCAACTTTCGTCGAATAGTAGATAGCACGGGTAAGTGGTGGCAGCTCGATCACCTCAATATCATGCTGCTTGGCAATTTGTCGCATATAGAGGGCGACTTCATCTGTTCCCTTGGTCAATACATAAGGTGCATCGGCCTTTTCAACATCATATTTGAGTGCAACGGCATAATGTGTCGGATTAACCAACAAGACATCGGACTGTGGGATAGCAATTTCTGCTCTAGCTCGCCCCATGCGTTGCTGTAATTGACGGATTTTAGCCTTGACCTCAGGTTTCCCATCCTGTTGTTTTTGCTCATCCTTAACATCCTGCCTCGACATCTTAAGCTCATTATGATGATGCCAATATTGATATGGCACATCGATAAACGTGATAACCAGCAGGCCAAGACCCAAATACAAGATCCCAAGCGCCAGCATATTGATGCCCTTACTCACCGCTTCGTCGATAGGAAGTTGGTTATAGGTGAGTAATACTTGTAAATTATTTTCTAAGAAAATAAACATGATGCCAATAAGCAGGGTGATCTTGAGAATAGATTTAACCAACTCAACCAGAGATTTCACTGAACACATACGGCCAATACCGGCAATGGGATCGATACGACTGTACTTAAACTGAGCATTCTTAAAGCTAAATACCGGTCCACCAGGCATAGCACCTGCAACCATGGCAATAATCGCCACCATAATGAACAAGGGGCCAAGAATATTGAGCATCTCTACCAGAGTCGTACCAAGGTGCTCTAGCATCATACCGGGGCGATCTAACTCCTCTTTAGTGATAGACATATTAAACTGCGCCAATTGAGCAACACGAGCAGCAAACCAATCGGCACTCAGAAATAACATCATAGAACAGCCGATAATAAGCGCCGTAGAGGCCAGATCTTTAGAGCGCGGAACTTGGCCCTCCTCTCTGGCTTTCTTTAACTTCTGCGGTGTCGCCTTCTCGGTTTTACTCTGCCCGGTATCTTTTTTACTCATGTGATCCCCCGATGAACTGATACATGGCAGATAAAGCTTCCAGACAAAGATCACTGTATCGACTAGGCAGGCCACTAAACGAGAAGAACACACATAACAGGCCCATCAACATGGACATAGGGAAACCGAGAGCGAAAACGTTCAAAGATGGTGCGGCGCGGCTCAATACACCAAAGGTGAGGTTAACCATCAACATGGCCAGTATTGCGGGAATTGCTAACATAAATGCCGACGCGAATAACCAGGCGAACCGGCCAACTAATCCCATCAAGGGCAAATCAAAAATACCAGTGCCGATTGGCCACAATCTAAAGCTATCGACGATAATACCAATTGCAACTAAATGACCATCTAGGGCTAGAAATAACAAGGTGCCATAGAGGAGAAACCATTGGCTTAATATAGGATTTGAGCTGCCATTTGCAGGATCATTCATAATCGCCATTGCCAAGCCCATCTGCATCGACATCATGGCACCAAACAGAGTCATTACATGGATCAAAATATACGTAAATAGCGCTAACATGAAACCAATTAACAGCTGCTCTATGGCAAGAAATAGTGCTCCAATAGAAATAGCATCCACAGCAGGCACAGGCGGTAACATAGGTGATAACAAGGCAGAGATAAGCACAGCCAATAGTACTCTCACCATAGGCGGGATATAACTGCTACTCAAGAATGGCATTACAATAAAGGCACCCATTATTCGACAGAATGGCCACCAGAATGTTCCTATAAATGCACTGATTTGAACTGAAGTAAGTGAGAGCATAGTTACCCAATAATATGGGGGATCGTCATAAACAGACGATTGAAGAGATCGGAGATCTGTTGTAAAAGCCAGGGGCCCGAAAACAGCACCATCAACAAGGTGAGAACCAGTCTGGGAAGAAAACTTAACGTCTGCTCATTCACCTGAGTTGCCGCTTGAAAAACAGCGATTAATAGGCCAACTAGCAGACTAGGCACGACGAGTACACCCACCATAGAAACCACAAGAAATATGGCATCGGCGAACATCGAAGTCAGCTCATTTACGTCCATAAATCTACCTTAGACCCGATGCTAACATGCTAAGTAATGACTCCCAGCCATTGAACAAGACAATTCCACAAACCCCAAGACACAACAGAAAATAGATCATGTCACCTAGGCTCAACTCTTTTTCTATCTCTCGTAAAACTTCCATCATGTTCACCTAATTAGGTTAATAACTAGCTCAAATAATCTTTGGTTCTGCCAGTGACAGCACTAACCAAAGCTCGCCACTAAGGTACCGACTGTCATAGACCAACCATCAACCAGCACAAAAACCATCAACTTAAATGGCAAGGAGATAATTAACGGCGATAACATCATCATTCCCATAGACATCAAGACACTGGCCACGACGAGATCGATCACCAAAAAAGGAAGAAAGAGTAAAAAACCTATTTGAAATGCCGTTTTTAGCTCACTCAATACAAATGCCGGCATCAGCACAAAGAAAGGCACCTCATCGGCGGTCAAGGTCACTGGCTCATCGGCTATTTTCAACATCTGCTCAAGATCTGTCTCCCTGGTTTGAGCCAGCATAAATTTCCTGAGGGGCCCTTCACCAATAGAAACAGCCTCAGTGAGCTCAATCGTGCCCTGGTCATAGGGTAAATAAGCTTGATCATAAATATCTTGCCCTACAGGCCTCATAATAAATATGGTCAACACCAGAGTGATCCCTAGAAGTACCTTATTAGGGGGACTCTGCTGCAAGCCTAACGCCTGACGTAAAATAGCTAATACGACTATGATTCGGGTAAAACTGGTCATCATCATCAGCAGTACAGGCAGAAAACTCAGCACTGTCATTAATGCCAATATCTCAAGCTTGATGTTCACAGACTGAGATTGATCACCATCATTGACCGTAAATAAGGTTAAACCTTCATTGGCAAACACATTAGGGGCAAACAGAAATAAGATGAGCAGCAGGACTCGACACATATCAGTCATTCGCTCCGGTTAGACTGATCGCCTCTACCTCTAGCAATCTCACACCATAGCGCCCATTAACCTCAACGACTTCGCCCCGCCCTAGTAGCGCACCGTTAACACGAATATCTAACGGCTCACCAACCATACGATCCAGTGCTACAACGTCCCCCTCTCCCATACGAGTTAATTCACCTAATGACATCTCAGCGCTGGCCAACTCCAGCGTGACTTGGACAGGTAACTGCTGAAAAAATGAGATATCTTTTACAGGCTTAGCTTTAACGGCCTCCTGCTCAACGTCCTCATCAGCGAATAAATTATCATCAAGTAGAAAGTCTTCATCTTGTAGCAAGGTTTGTTCTGACACAGTTAGCTCCTAAAAATTTATTATTCAATAGCTTAAAAAATTCACATACATTCAAATAAATCATTGCATCACAATGAAATTAAACAGTTTTCATATCATCTTGCTGAAATATATCTTGGGTTAACTTGGCAACCATTTGGCCTTCATGGGTATGAATCGCAGCGTAAAAAAGCGGTCTTTTCCCTACGGTTACAGGACATCTGGAATGAAGTTTCATAGGCAAAATGTCTCCAGGTTTGAGACCACTAAGGGAAATCACCGGAGTATTTTGTCGCCCTAGCTCAAGTAGCACTCTTAAAGGGATCTGTTTTAGTCGATACGCTAGCTTTTCTGACAGATCGGAAGTGGCTTGATATTGGCTGGGTTGCTCAGACATCAAGCCTAGCAAATGTTCAGTCATACAGAACAGCATAGGAGGTGCCATATACTCTTCAGGAAACTTAAGCGCCCAATTTACTGGCGCTTGAATAGGTGTGTTATTAGCAACTAGCTCAAGCTCTAAAGCCTCTTCATCTAGCTCAACAGTGGGTAGCATTTTCAGTGCCGCAAGCATGAGCTTTCTGGCCAGCCTAAACTCAGACTGACTAGGTGATCTTAAAGGAGATTTCAACGGACTAGAAGTACTGCCATAATATGCACTTGCAAGTTGATCTAACGTGCATCTGTCGATGCGCCACCAGGCAAGTAGGGATCTATGGTAACTAAGACGAAACCATGCATGTTTTCCTTCTGGCTCTATCGGCTGATCATCGGTCAAAGATATATTGGTTAACCCATGATGACCTTGGCGGATAATTGGATTTAACACACCATTTGCTGCATCTAGCACTAAACGTTGGCACGACTCAACCTGAACCAGTAACCGACTTCTAGCAAGCTTTTCTTGGATTAAAGCCACTGGCCTTACTTTCTCACACTGACTCAACTTCAGTAAACTTGCTTTCGCTGTTGTTTTCATTTAAATCCAACCAAGTAATTAAGTAATTAAGTAATTAAGTAAGTCTATTAATTAATTAATATGACAAACAAACAAATAAAATGACTACTGCCATATTAATGACGCAACCAAAAAATGACTATCGACATGTTTATGGCGCTATTTAAACCTTTGCAATTAACAACCTCAAATACATGAACACCAACTTAATATAAGTAACAACCGATGTGTAAAATAAAATAACCTATTAAGTCGACACAAAATACCAATAACTTTAATTGTTTTTCATTTAATTTTTAATTTATTTTTAAAGTTAATACAACCAGTAAAATGGATAGCAAAAGAGCAACAAAAACAGATAGATAGATGACATTCGAATGGTACACACTTGTATCATGATTTATCAAAACAGTAATAAATAGCGTATTAAAGCATCAACCAGTGGATATATTCTAATACCATTTCTAATTCAGAAAAAGATAATAGCTGAATTAAATTAGTTCAACTAGCTTATTCTCACAAAACAAATAAATTAATGAAAAAACATTTTACATATTCATTGATTAATGTTTAATTACACTCCGAAAACAAGCCTGACAATAAACTACCCACTGTAAAGATAATATTTATACAGTTAGTTACTTTGTAGTTTTATATTCTAAAAACAAATGAGAAATAAAACATTGAAAGCATCAGCTCATATATTAATCTTTTCGCTGTTTATTAGTACAAGCCTTTCTAATCCAGCAGCAGCTAATATGACTCGCTACCAAACACCATTTGAACAAGCCATATGGACGTTTAATGGTGACCAGTTTAGCTGCCAGATAGAGCATAAAATAACTGGCTTCGGTAGTATGAAGATGGAAGCGCTTCCAGGTGAGACACTCAGATTAGAGTTAACGGCTGACTGGCTGACACTCAACCAAACCCAAAGCTCAATTAAGATCACCCCACCCACCTGGAAAAAAAGCCACACAGCACTTGGTGAAACACAATTAATATGGCAAGGCAATAAGGCCACCAGTAATACCAGTATCAACCCTTTTCTAGAGGCTCTCGAACAGGGCTTTGCCTGGCAGGCCATTATCGACGGCAGTGAAACAGCGTCATATTTGGTCAGCAGCAGTCCGGTAAACACTGGCCAAGTTGCCAACCAATTTAGACTTTGTCGCCATCAACTTTTACCTAAGCCTTTCTCTTATGTTCGTAGTGTCGAGCTGTTTTTCAGTCCAGGTTCGAGCCAAATCACAATGGCTCACGAAACAGATCTCGACGCGATCACTCAATATGTGAAAGCTGACAGCTCTATCACCCAAGTGTTAGTCGATGCCCATGCAGATAATAACGGAGAGCACTTAGCAAATTTAGTGCTAAGTAAAGAGAGAGCCGATGAGATTTCAGCTAGGTTAGTGGAGCTAGGCTTGCCAAAAAGATTAATCCAAGCCAGGCATCACGGTGCCAGGGAACCAAAAGTATCTAACAAGACCCAGGATGGCAGGGATGCTAATCGCCGCGTAATGATCCGTTTAATAAAACGCCCCAACAAGATCGCGACAAAAAGAACTGCTGGAGTTGAATATGGTTCTTAATCAAATAAGGCTCGTAGATACCTCTTTATCAACGAGTGAACTGTCGCAGTTGAAATATCAAGGTTTCGACCTTTGGCAACCGGATGATAAATCCCTCTGGCTGTCTATGATAAATATTTCAAACTGTACAACAGAAGAAGCCATCATAAAGCTAGCTCAACATCCTGCTAGAAATCAGGTGGCACTACTCGATCCTGAACAGACAGAGCTTGCAACCACAGCAATGCAGTATGGCGTTCAAGACTACTTATTACTTCCTCTGGAAATTGCACAAGTTTGTGCACTTGCACAGAGATTAAGACGCCTTGAACAGCTGGACTCAGAACTGATAGTCGCATCACCTGTGAGTCGTCAACTCATGATGTTAGCCCACAGAGCAGCGACAACTGAAGCGACTGTGTTACTCACAGGAGAGAGTGGCACAGGCAAAGAGCCACTAGCCCGCTATATTCACCGCCACTCTGCCCGAGCCGATAAACCTTTTATCGCAGTCAATTGTGCTGCAATTCCTGAGAGCATCTTAGAGTCGATTCTTTTCGGTCATAACAAGGGAGCTTTTACCGGAGCCACTTGCGATCAACCTGGCAAGTTTGAACTGGCCAATGGCGGTACCCTGTTACTCGATGAGATTGGAGAAATGCCAGCAGTGCTACAAGCCAAGCTTCTTAGAGTATTGCAAGAAAGGGAGGTCGAGCGACTGGGGGGCATAAGTCGATTAAGCTAAATATCCGAGTCATTGCCTCAACCAATAAAAATCTGAAAAAAGCGGTTAAATCAGGCAGTTTCAGAGAAGATTTGTTTTATCGACTCGATGTTTTGCCCTTAAAAATTACGCCATTAAGAGACAGGCGCGCAGACATTCTTCCGTTAGCTGCGCATTTTTTACAAAGGTACAAGCACCTTGCAGGTGATCAACAGTGTTATTTCAGCGAACCAGCTAAGCAACGCCTCACTTCTCATAACTGGCCTGGAAATGTGAGGGAGTTGGAGAACACCATTCAACGAGCATTAGTCATGAGAAGAGGTCAGGCACTTCAAGCTGCAGAACTCGGTATTGAAACTGACTCCCCCCTCAACTGCGGACAAAAAGAGCAGAGTAAGCAAGGGTTAAAAGCCTCTAAACGCCAAGCTGAGTTTCAGTACATTCTGGACACCCTCAGAAAGTTTAATGGTCACAGAATTCAGAGTGCCGACTCTCTAGGTATGACGACCCGAGCCTTGAGATACAAGCTAGCGCAAATGCGAGAAGAGGGCATAGATATAGATCTAGCCCTAGGTAAAGCAGCCTAAATATCAGTTCATAAATTTGTTTTAGATAGGAAATACAGATGCAAAACTCAACCATTATCAGTCCTCAATCTATGATGAATACTCTAAGTATTCACACTGAGATGGCTAAAGGAGCCATAAAAATCCCTCAAAACCCGAGAGATTTAGGCATACAAGCCCCCTCCTTCACCGAGTTAATGGAGAGTAAGGTCGCGGCAGTAAATACAGATCAAAATGCATCATCAGCCTTAATGAGGGCGGTCGATAGTGGCGAAAGTGATGACTTAGTCGGCGCTATGGTCGCATCTCAAAAGGCAAGTCTTTCGTTTTCAACCATGATCCAGATCCGAAATCGATTAGTTCAGGCCTTTGATGAAGTAATGAAAATGCCCCTCTAACGTCTAAGTTGATCAATTCATAATGAATCAACCCGTTTATCAGTTTTAGAAAAGCCGCAAGCCTATGCGATTTTTTGTAAGGATTAAACAATGTCTACAACTTTAGCTCAACCGAGCCCCGCTATTACAGATGTGTCAGAGAAGAGTGACTTACTCTCGACGGCAAGAAGTAAATGGCAACAGTTTAACAACGGCGACAAGCAAGTACTGATTCTGGCAATACTTGCCAGTGTTGTTGCTTGTGTGATCGTGCTACTTCTTTGGACTGCCAGTCAAGGATATCGTCCACTCTATGGCCATCAGGAGCAAGTTGAAACCTCTGAAATTATCGAAGTGCTCGAAGCTGAAGGCATAAAATATCGACTAGAGGCAAACACCGGACTCGTCTTAGTACAGGAAGATAAGCTAGGAAAGGCACGTATGGTGCTAGCAGCCAGAGGCGTGAAAGCAAGAGTACCATCTGGCATGGAGTCATTGGATAATTCAAGCATAGGCACCAGCCAATTTATGGAGCAAGCTAAGTATCGCCATAGTCTTGAAGGCGAACTATCCAGAACAATTATGGCACTCAAACCGGTTCGGACGACCCGGGTACACCTAGCCATTCCTAAGCGCACCCTGTTCATCCGTCAGCAGCCTGAACTACCGTCAGCCTCTGTGATGTTAGACCTTTATGCTGGTAGTAATATCCAACCTAACCAGATAGAAGCAATAGCTAGCTTAGTCGCAGCAAGTGTCACAGGTATGACACCTGAGCGTGTACAGATTATCGATCAAGAAGGCAACCACCTCAGTTCAGGTCTTGCCATGAATCAAGACATCACTCAGGCAAGAGACAGGCAGCTTAAATATACCCAAGAGCTGGAACAGAGTCTTATCAGCCGCGCATCAAGCATGCTTACTCCTGTACTGGGTCAGGACAATTTTCAAATTCAAATTTCGGCTAAAGTTAACTTTAATCAAGTCGAAGAAACCCGAGAATCTCTGGATCCACAAACAGTAGTCTCACAAGAAAAGCAGAGCTCAAACGAGACCAATTCAAGCATGGCCATGGGAATTCCAGGAGCCTTGAGTAATCAAGCCCCCACGGCTAATGCCGAGGGTGACGACAACGGTCGCCGCAACCTAAACCAACAAGAGAGTCGCCAATTTGAAGTTGGCCGCTCGGTCAGACACACGCGTTTTCAACAGATGCAGCTAGAAAACCTCTCAGTCTCTGTTTTATTGAATACCCAAGCCGCCGGCGAAAATGGCTGGAGTGAGGCTCAGCTTTCTCAGCTTGGGGCTATGGTGCAAGACGCCATTGGTTTTACAGCGATGAGAGGCGATCAGTTCAGTATCAATAGCTTCGACTTTGCCCCGGTACAAATAGCAGTATTTGAGCCTGTGCCTTGGTGGCAAACCGAAGGCTATCTAAGATACTTTATCGGCGGCATACTCGGCTTTGGATTAATTCTGTTTGTATTGAGACCACTTGTGTCTCACCTAACTCGAACAGCCGAACCTAAGACTCAGCAAGATGATGCCACAAGTATCCCAGAGTTAGACTCACCATCTCATAGTCAGCTAGCGAATAAGGAACAAGCTAGTGACTCTCAAGCCCTAGCCGATCAGTTGATGGGACTGGATAGAGACATGTCAAACAGTGACTGGATCAGCAATCAAGGTTTACCACCACCAGAATCTCCGCTAACGGTGAAGATGGAACACCTTAGCTTACTCGCGAATCAGGAACCGGCGCGAGTCGCAGAAGTGATAGCCCATTGGATCGGCGACAACGAGAACGAGAAATAGCAGCAAACCAGAGATCGATAGCTTGGTGTAATAACAGATTAACTGACAGGATAGAGACTGTGAACAAGAGTGAACTTGGAATAAAAATGGACAATCTGGGGCAGGCTGCCATGTTGCTGCTGAGTATGGGTGAGAAAGGTGCCGCTCAAGTAATGGCGCACCTAGACAGACATGATGTTCAACACTTAAGTCATAAAATGGCGCGTCTATCGAGTATCACTCAGCAAGAAGCCGAGGCAGTATTGGGTCGCTTCTTTATGCGTTATCAGGAGCAATCCGGCATCGCCCGTGCTTCTCGATCATATCTACAAAAAACATTAGATCTTGCACTCGGTGATCGGGTAGCAAAAAGTTTGATCGATAGTATCTATGGTGACGAGATTAAGACATTAGTTAAGCGTCTCGAATGGGTAGATCCTCAGCTACTCGCCAGAGAGATCACTAATGAACACAGCCAACTTCAGGCCGTACTACTCGGGCTATTACCACCTGAAAGCGCAGCCCAAGTGTTACTTAGCTTGCCTGAAGCTGGTCAAGATGAGGTTCTGGTTCGTATCGCTAAATTGGGCGAATTAGATAGAGATGTCGTCGATGAACTCAGACAACTGGTCGAGCGCTGTATGTTAATCGCTATGGAGAAAAGCCACACTCAAGTCGCCGGTATCCGCCAGGTTGCCGATATCCTCAATCGCTATGAAGGCGATCGGGAGCAGTTGATGGAGATGATCAAACTTCATGACAGACAGTTAGCCAGTAATGTGGCCGATAACATGTTCGACTTCATCATTCTTGGCCGACAAAAGCCTGAGACGTTGCAGGAGATCATGGCAATTGTTCCACCAGAAATGCTAGCTCTTGCACTCAAAGGCATAGAGACTGAGCTTAAAACCACACTACTGGATGCCCTACCGAAACGTATGTCATCGGCAATTGAGACACAAGTTGATGCTATCGGCGCTGTACCTCTTAGCCAAGCAATTACAGCTCGTAAAGAAATCATGGAACTGGCTAAACAGATGATGGATGACGGTGAAATTGAGTTGCAGTTATTCGAAGAGCAAGTCGTAGAGTGATGAAAATAACTAGCAATAACCTCACAATCATAGAGCCCCAGCACTTCGAAGAACAGGTGGTTGAATAATGAAATCTATACAAAAAAGTGTTGACCCTAAATGGCGCTTGAAAAGTGATCTCGCTAGGCGCCACAGGTTTAGCCCTCTAATACCCGATCAAACAGTAAAGAACAATGGTGAGCCTGGATGGCAGGGTTACCAAGCCGCCTTTGATAAAGGCTACGATGATGGCCTGTCTAAGGGTCATCAGGAGGGATTCGAATCGGGTTCCGAGGAGGGACGTCGAAGCGGCCACGCGAATGGCTTTAGCCAGGGACGAATAGAAGGCCAACTGAAAGGAAAAGAGGCCATAGATGACCAATTCAACAGTCTTCTTGCTCCTCTTGGTGCACTCAAGTCTTTATTGGAAGATGGGCACCTCAGTCAGGTAAATGCTCAACAGCAGCTTATATTAGATTTGGTACGCCGTGTAGCACAGCAGGTCATTCGTTGTGAACTTACACTGCAGCCACAGCAGATATTATCTCTGGTCGAAGAAACGGTTGCCTCGCTACCCGATACTCGCTCCGAGATAAAAATTCATCTGGAACCAACTGCAGTCGAACGCTTACGAGAACTAGCAGCAGACAAGATTCAAGATTGGACCCTGGTTGAAGACACAGGTATTTCCCCCGGAGGCTGCCGTATTGTCAGTGACAAGTCAGATGCTGACGCATCAGTTGAAACTCGCCTAAATGCCTGCATGGATCAGGTAGAGGCTAAACTTTACATATCTGATACTAATTCCAGTGATAGCCAGCAATCACAAGGGTTAGCCTCAACGGAAAACATGCCTGAAATTGAGCTTGAGAATGCTTAATACCCAACCCAATAGCGCCGAGATCCTCGACTGGCCAACTATTCCGGTAGCACAAGTATATGGCCGCCTAACACGAGTCAACGGTCTGTTATTAGAAGCCGTTGGCTGCCAATTAGGCATGGGAGACAGGTGTAATATTGAGTGCCGTGATGGACGCTTGGTAGAAGCTGAAGTCGTGGGATTTAACAAAGAAACGCTTTGCTTGATGCCCATCGAACACACATCAGGCCTAATGCCGGGTTCACGGGTGATGCCTGTAGCAGAACAAGCTCAAATCCCGGTTGGAAGTGCCTTATTAGGTCGTGTGATCGATGGTTTAGGTCAGCCTTTAGATCATCTCGGCAAGCTCAATAATACCCAAACAGTTACGCCATCAAATCGCACTATTAATCCACTGCAACGTAAGCCGATTCGAGAGCCTTTAGATGTGGGTATTCGTGCCATCAATGCCCTGCTTCCCATAGGACGCGGCCAGCGTTTAGGCCTTTTTGCGGGTTCTGGCGTAGGTAAGAGCGTATTGCTTGGCATGATGACACGCTTCACCGAAGCCGACGTAGTCGTGGTAGCCCTAATCGGCGAACGCGGTCGTGAAGTCAGGGAGTTTATCGAAGAATCTCTGGGTGAAGAGGGCCGTCGCCGAGCGGTTGTGATTGCCGCTCCAGCCGATACAACCCCGTTAATGCGCTTAAGAGGCATGCGTCTTAGCCACCACATAGCGGCCGCCTTTCGGGATCAAGGAAAACAGGTACTACTACTGGTTGACTCATTGACTCGCTTTGCCCAGGCACAACGTGAGATAGCACTCAGCCTTGGAGAGCCACCAGCCACTAAAGGCTACCCACCTTCGGCATTTGCTCAGCTTCCAAGCCTTGTGGAGCTTGCCGGTAATGGCAAACACCCTACTGGTACGTTAACAGCCTTCTACACGGTATTAACCGAAGGTGATGATCAACAAGATCCTATCGCCGACTCTGCTCGGGCTATCTTAGATGGCCATATTGTACTGAGCCGAAAGCTGGCCGAACAGGGACACTTCCCCGCCATCGATATTGCCAGCTCGGTGAGTCGCTTAGCTAAACAAGTTAGCACCAGGCAAGTGATCAGTTGGGGACATACCTTTAAGCAACTCAATAGCCGCTATAACGACGTCAGAGAATTACTTCCTCTAGGCGGTTATCAGGCAGGACATGACACTCAAATGGATCTGGCCGTTAGCGCTTACCCCAAAATGGCTGAGTTTCTACAGCAAGAGATAGAGCAAAAGTCTGAATTGACTCAGAGCCTGAATGAACTCGAGCAACTCATCAACCTTATTAAGGCGGACCAATGAAGCAACTATTAATACTCTGTCAGCAAGAAGAAAAAAAGCTCGGCCGACTGGGTAACCAAAGAGCCGATGCCCAAACTAGGGTTACAGAGAATCACAAGCAGCGTCAGGCTATCGATAACATGCTCAATGAATATCATGGCAGTAGCAGCCATAGAGTTAATCCTCTATTACTGCAAAATAATGCTAATTTGCTCTCCACGTTGAAGCCTTTACAGAGCAAACTCGATAAGCAAGAGGTGCTGCTACAACGGGAACATCAACGAATGGATGGACTATGGCGAAGGCAACTCGGACGCCAAAAGGGATTATCTTGGCTCTATGAGCAACGTAAATCGGAGCAACGTAAAGCTATCGATGCTCAGGAACAAAAGCAGTTAGATGATCTCTCATCGAGATATCAAAACCAGGGATAGCAGGAATAATTAAGCTAACGCTTCCTATAATCCCTTACTAGCACCGTAATCGACATTTTTCTCGGTATCACGACTCAGCAGGTTATTGATCACAGTCTGCTGAGACACCAATAATTTACCATTCGCTTCATTGGTCTGCTGGCTTTCTTTGACGAGCGCTAACAAATTCTCCCATAGCAAGTTAACCTGCAGTGAACTTTGTTTAGGTAGCTTATCGATCAGCTTCTTCATACCGTTAGCATCTTCACTGAAGCCTAACTGATTTAATGCATCACTGCGTTTTTTAGCTTTAACCATCAGCTCATCACAGAGCCGAGTCTGATGCTGATTATGATGCCTAAGGCCATCATTATCTCTTCGCTGCATTAGCTCACGTTGCCGATTGAGCAAGCTCTTTAACTGCTTATAGCCTTCGATATCCTGTCGAATGCCACGAACAAGTGTTTGAAGTATCTCTCTTTTAGAACTCATAAACAGGACCCGCTTTAACTGTGCTGCTGCAACATAGCCTCAGAGATCGCATCCAGATCTAGCTTAAATGTCCCCGATTTTAGTGATTGACGAATTTCATCAATTCTTGCCTGATCAACGTCTTCAAGTAGCTCAAGTTCCGATTGAGAGCCTGTCAGTAATTGCCAATCATCACTGACAACTTTATGTTCAGCTTGTATCGATTTCTCTGGGTTATCTTGCTTTACAAGGGGCTGTGCCTGATCCTTCTTAGTACTAATTTCAGTGCTGATAGCACTGTTTATCTTTTGAATTTCCATCTGTTTCACCGAAAGTAATGGTCGTTACTCCCTTAAAGCGACCCAAAAGCATCTAGACTAAAAAAACAAGAAGCAAATACTCATAAATAAGGCAGATTTTATAGCCGCTATAGCATTGAATATTAAAACTGCGTCGCCACCCGGCCTTTGGCGGTTGGATAAGCGGTGATGACCTTGCCAGAACTTAAGTTTTTGACCCTAATCGCCTGCCCCTCTCCACCAGACTCCAAAGCTTCCCCCTGCATGTTGGCGTAGAAACCATCGCTTCGAGCCTCGATAATGACCTTATCCCCAATATTTACCCACTGTGGTGCACTGAGACTCTGAACTTGTATCGCCTTGTGACGACGCAGGCCTCGGATCACCTGCCGACCAACGATCTCATCGATTCGAGTCGCTAGATTTCTGTCAGAGGAACGGAGAGTGATCGACTGCCAATCCAGATCACTCCTACTCACCAATTCACCCCGCTTCATTGCTCGGTTAGCAACAGGGATCGAAACCCTTACCTTGACATTGGCACGTACAAACATAGACCAACCTTGGGGATGACATTCAATACGTCTCTGAATGTTGCCAAAAGCAAGCCCAGTAGCTCCATCTATCGTCAAAGCGTCAGAACAAACCTCTAAATTTGCCGCTCCGGAAGGCACCCTAATAGCAACTTCATGATGCAGACTCTTCACTCCAGTCTGCTTCTGCCACTGCTTAAGCTCCCTGGCAATCAGCTGAGTAAATTCAGCCTCGATCTGTTCATTGACCGACAAGACACTTCCCTGTGACAAAGATAGCGGAAGCAGAGACGACAACAAGATAAACAAACAGGAAAGAAGAGTTCCGTTCCACTTATAAAAATAACTGCAAGCCATTAAAAAACCTCAATAAAAATAATTGGCACGTAATTTGTAACGTAGCAACAACAAGAAATAAACCGAACATACACTACTAGGAGTCGCGATGGCTATCAACCTCGATGCCGCACTTGGCATACACCCACAAACACTCGATTTTCGCGTCGAGCGTAGCAAGATGCTGGCAGGTAATCTAGCCAACGCAGAGACCCCTGGCTACAAGGCCAGAGATCTCGACTTCAAAACTGTAATGACTCAGATCAATGCGGGTATGGGCCACGATAGAAGTTATCAAGCAGCCTATCGAGTGCCCTATCAGACATCCGGGGATCAAAATACCGTTGAGCTAGGTAAAGAGCAGGCTAGATACTCGCGAAATGCGATGGACTACCAAACCAGTCTCACATTTCTCAACATGAAAATTTCCGGGCTTAAGTCCGCCATCGAAGGTCAGTAGGAGCTGTAACTATGTCTTTTGGAGAGATCTACGATATTGCAGGTGCAGGCATGCACGCTCAAACAATACGTCTCAACACAGTCGCGAGTAATCTAGCAAACGCAGGTGCCGCCGCTGAAACACCGGAAACAGCATTCAGAGCACTCAAGCCCGTGTTCTCAACCATCTACAAACAAACCCAGGAAGGGCAACTTTCCGGTGCCCATGTGGAAGTCTCTGCCATTGTCGAAGCCGATGCACCATTGGATATGCGTTATGAGCCAAACCATCCCTACGCTGATGAGCAAGGTTATGTGGCTTATTCGAATGTGAACACAATCGATGAAATGGCCGACATGATGGCTGCGAGTCGATCTTTCGAAACCAATGTAGAAGTGATGAACCGTGCCCGCTCTATGCAACAGGGTCTGCTGCAATTAGGAAGCAATTAAGATGAGTATCAATACTGTTTCAAATCAAAATGAAACCAAGCAGGGTAACAATCCGGAGATAAAGGCATCCTCAGGTGGAGCCACACAATCGACCAGCACTAGCTCGTCAGATGGTAATGCAGCAACAATCAAAAATGATTTTTTAACCTTGATGCTCGCCTCTATTCAAAATCAGGATCCGACTAGCCCCGTAGATAATAATGAATTTGTCACCCAGATGGCGCAAATATCTCAAGTAGAAAGTCTGGAGATGATGCGAGCCAATCAGGCGATGAGCATGATCATGATGGAGAACCTAGGCATAGTGCAATCGGCGCAGTTGATTGGTAAAAGTGCCATGGTCCCGGCCTCTGAGTTTGAGATCGATACAGACGCGATTGATGGCAAGATCTATCTTGAAAATACCACTGAAGAGCTAACGCTAGAGATCACCGATGAAGATGGTGAAGTGGTCGCCACTATCGATTTAGGTTCACAGGAAACCGGTGACATCGCTTTCACCATAGATCCTGACAAATTAGACCTACCTCCAGGCGAATATGCCATCAAAGCTAAGGCTACCGATGGCGAAGATACCCTCACCGCCGATACTTTCATCAAGGCTCCCATAGAAAAAGTCCACTTCGTCAGTGCATCCGGCGTGATGATGGCTGAGCTTGGTAATGGCTTAGGCACAGTATCAGTATTGGATATATCTGAAGTTTCATAACATTACGTTAGCTAAAGATTAAAAAGCACAATAACGATTAATTCAAGGATAAACCGAATGTCATTTAATATTGCACTGAGTGGATTGCAAGCAACCACCCAAGATCTTAATACCATAAGTAACAATATCGCCAACTCATCAACCGTTGGTTTCAGAGGTGGTCGCAGCGAGTTTTCAGCCATTTATAACGGCGGTCAACCAGGTGGTGTCAACGTCATGTCCACCAGCCAGAACTTCTCCATGGGCGGTGGCTTAGCCTATACGGGTCGCGAGCTGGATATGGGCATCGAAGGCAATGGCTTCTTTATGTTGTCAGCCACTGATGGTACTACGCTCTACTCGAGAGCGGGTATGTTCAACCAAGATGCAGACGGTTATGTGGTCGATCCTGCCGGTAACCGGGTTCAAGGCTATACAGTGGGTGCTAATGGTCAGCTACAGACGGGTAATGTGAGTGATCTACAGGTTCACTCGGGGTCACTCGCGGCAAAAGCGACCACCAACATAGGTCAGGTCTCTAATTTAGATGCCCGAGTCGAAAAAATTGATCAAACGGCAAATCCATTCGATGCTGATGATGCCTCGACTTACCACTCATCGGGTACTGTCACGGCTTATGACTCTTTAGGTAAAGAACATGCTTTGACCCAATATTATGTCAAAACCGGCGATAACCAATGGCAGGTTCACTACATGATGGACGGTGAAGAAGTCACTCCACCGGGTGGTCACTCTTTGGAGTTTGATTCTGACGGTAACCTGATAGCCGGTGACAGCCTGACTCTTAATATTGCCGACCCGGATATTGTCGGCGGCGCATCAGCCCTGAGTCTCGCACTTAGCTATGACAAGAGCACCCAATACGCCTCTGATTACAACAACTCCAGCCTGACACAAAATGGCTATACTTCGGGCGACCTTAACGGCATACGCATCGATGAAGACGGCATACTTTTTGGCACTTATACCAATGGACAGGAGCAAACCCAAGGCCAGGTGGTATTGGCATCATTCAACAATCCTAACGGCCTTACACCGGCCAGCCAAAACGCCTGGACCGCCACTAATGCCGCAGGCCAGCCCATGATAGGCACTCCGGGAACAGGGACCTTCGGTGGTGTTTTCGGCGGCTACCTCGAAGGCTCTAATGTCGATCAAACGGCAGAGATGGTTAACCTGATGACAGCCCAGCGCAACTATCAATCAAATGCCAAAGTTCTACAGACCAATGCCAGCATGCAACAATCACTGCTTAATGCCATTTAAAGGATCTGACCATGGATAAGATGCTATACACGGCGGCAACGGGTGCGGCTAGGGTTATGGAAGCACAAACCATACGTGCCAATAACTTAGCCAACGCCGAAACCACCGGATTTAAGGCCGACCTTGAGCGCGTCAATGCCAAGGTACTCGCTCCTACGGGAAACAGTCTGCACACGCGGGTGATGGCGCAAACCGAGAGTAGTGGCTTTAGCCAACAAGCTGGTGCGATGAACCCCACAGGCAGAACCTTAGACCTTGCCATTCGTGATCAAGGCTTGTTTACCGTGATGACGGAACAAGGCGAAGCTTACACCCGCTCCGGCAATCTGGTTCCCGATACCAATGGTCAACTCACCATAGATGGTCGGCCTGTGGCAGGCATCGATGGCCCCATAGTTCTACCCGAATATCGACAACTCTTTATCGGTGATGATGGCAGGATCAGCGTAGTTGCAGCCGAAGGTGGCATCATCGAAGAGGTGGGTCTACTCAAGTTGGTCAAGCCTGAACTGAATGCCGTTGATAAAGGACTGGACGGCATGTTTTACAGCCGTGACGGTAACATTCTACCAGCCAGTGAAGAAGTACGAGTAGACAGTGGCTTCTTAGAAGCCAGTAACGTCAATGCGGTCAATGAACTCATCGCTTCAATGGATCTCAGTCGCCAGTTTGAAGTTCAGGTCAAACTAATGAAGACCGCAGAAAAGTTAGCCGAAGCAGGTAACAGGTTGATCCGTAACGCCTAAGAGATAGGCACATTTATCAGTTAAAGAATTAAGGAATAAAAATGCAATCCTCGTTATGGGTAAGTAAAACCGGCCTCACGGCTCAAGACATCAAGATGACCACCATAGCCAACAACCTGGCAAACGTAAATACCACAGGATTTAAGCGTGATCGTGTGGCATTCAACGATCTCTTCTATCAGACACAGCGTCAGCCAGGCGGTCAGGTCGATGAACTGAACGAGCTACCTTCAGGCCTGCAGCTTGGAACTGGTACTCGAGTAGCAGGCACCCAGAAGGTATTTACCACTGGCGACCTGCTAACCACCAATCAGCAACTTGACCTTGCCATCGAAGGTCAAGGTTTCTTCCAGATAGAGGAACCAAATGGTGAATTGTCATTTACCCGAGACGGCCAATTCTATCGTAACAGCGACGGCTTGATGGTGACTTCACAAGGCTTACCTCTAGTTCCCAATATCGAGATCCCTGAAGATGCACAAACCATCACTATCGCCACTGATGGTGTAGTCAGTGCACAAATCTCGGGTCAGGCAGAATCACAGGAGCTAGGGCAGATCACCTTGGCAAATTTCACCAATCCAGCAGGCTTAGAGTCTCGCGGCGATAACCTTTACCGTGAAACGAGTGCCTCAGGAGCAGCAATTGAAGGGGTAGCAGGCGATCAGGCCATCGGCCAGCTACGCCAGGGGGCTCTTGAAGGTTCCAACGTTAACGTGGTTGAAGAGATGGTTGAAATGATCTCGACTCAACGTGCCTATGAGATGAATGCCAAGGTGGTATCCGCCTCAGATGACATGTTGAAGTTCCTCAATCAGGCGCTTTAAGCCTTTTATTCAATTAGATAGATAAGGACAACAGATGCGCCACTTATGGATAGGGATGTTATTACTTTTATCTGGATGTATCTCTCACTTCCCTGAGCCAGAAACCAAGCCGGGAGAACCTGAATGGGCACCGCCAGAGATTGACTATAGCCTACCGGACGCAAAAGACGGCAGTGTTTACAGACATGGTTATATGCTAACCCTATTCAAAGATAAACGTGCCTTCAGAGAGGGAGATATTCTCACCGTCGCTCTGGATGAAAAAACCTACTCCAGTAAGCGTGCCGATACTAAGGCAAACAAAGAGCAAGATATGTCTCTCGGCGGCCAGGCCTCTACTGGCAGTGAAAGCTTCAGTGGAAGTGGCAGTGGCGCAGCTTCCCGTGGCTTTAGAGGCTCAGGTTCTAGCACTCAACAGAACCAACTCTCGGGTTCTATCACTGTCACTGTCGCCAAAGTGCTCCCCAACGGCGCCTTACTTATACGTGGCGAGAAGTGGTTGAGGCTAAATCAGGGAGATGAATACCTGCGTTTGTTAGGACTTATCCGCACCGATGATATCGGTAACGATAACACCATATCCTCACAGAGAATCGCCGATGCTCGTATCATCTATGGCGGCCAAGGTGCAATAGCCGACAGTAACGCCATGGGATGGGCTGCACGATACTTTAATAGCCCCTGGTTCCCCCTATGAAGCAAGAAAATAGCCATGCAAAACAAGATATACAGAACACTTCTAAGCAAGAATCTTGCTTACAGCTTTCACTTGCTACAAGGGTGAGTCAATGAGACAGATCAGTCTATTTATTGCGAGTGTGATCCTCGTATTTGCCATCAATCATACGCCAGTTCAAGCCACAGGCCAGACTCGATACTTGATGGATATTGTCGATGTGCAAGGCATACGTGATAACCAGCTTGTTGGTTATGGTTTAGTTGTCGGCCTGGATGGCACGGGTGACAGAACTCAGGTTCGATTTACCAGCCAGTCTATCGTCAACATGCTCAAACAATTTGGCGTACAGGTCGATGGCAGAATCGACCCTAAGCTAAAGAACGTGGCGGCTGTCGCGGTTCATGCCACAGTGCCACCACTTGCCAGCCCGGGGCAGACTATCGATATAACAGTCTCATCCATAGGTGATGCTAAGAGTCTACGTGGCGGTACACTCTTGATGACCCCGTTAAGGGCGGTCGATGGTGAGATCTACGCCGTCGGTCAGGGTAACTTAGTAGTAGGCGGCGTATCAGCTCAAGGACGTAACGGCACTTCGGTCACTATCAATGTGCCAACTGTCGGCAATATTCCCAATGGTGCCCTGTTGGAAGCCCCCATGGAGAGTAACTTCAATGACAATGAGGAGATAGTCCTTAATCTCAGAGCCCCAAGTTTTATGACCGCTCGCAATATAGAGCGCCAGGTCAACGCCCTATTTGGGCCGGATGTAGCTCAGGCCGACAGTAGCGCTAAAGTAAAGATCCGGGCACCACAATCAAATAGAGAACGTGTCACCTTTATGTCGATGCTCGAAGAGTTGCAGATAGAACAAGGCCGAAAATCCCCTCGCGTTGTCTTCAATAGTCGAACCGGCACTGTGGTCATGGGTGGAGATGTCGTCGTCAGAAAAGCCGCTGTAAGCCATGGTAATCTGACAGTATCTATCATAGAACAGGAATATGTTAGCCAGCCGAATGCACCAATGTGGGGCCAGGGTCAAGGTGAAACTGTCGTCATTTCTGATAGTAAGGTCGATATAGGCACCGGAGATGGTCACATGTTTGTCTGGCCTGAAGGCATAGCATTAGAGGAAGTCGTCAGGGCGGTAAACAGTTTAGGGGCCTCCCCTATGGATCTAATGGCGATACTTCAGGCACTGGATGAAGCGGGCGCCCTGGAAGCTGAACTGGTGGTTATATAATGAAGTTAGAGAACTCCCATAGTTACCTTAACAACCTCAACGCAGGCGATTTGATCAAGGCCAATGGTGAACATGGTGCTCTCGAGCTGGTTAGCCAGCAATTCGAAGCTCAGTTTTTACAAAATGTGCTTAAGCAGATGCGCAGTGCCTCAGACGTAATGGCCGACAGTGATAGTCCACTCTCTTCGCAGAATGATGGCATGTATCGAGATTGGCATGACGCCGAACTTGCAGGACGCCTCAGTCAGATGCAAAGCACGGGCCTTGCCAGCGTTATGACAAAACAATTAAGCGTCGGTCTTAAGTCGCAACCCACAGCAGTCGCCTCTACACAAGAGACCCCATTAAGTGAAGCGGCTAACTCGGCTCAGTTTAATGGGAACAGTGGCTCAACAATGGCGATGCAACCCGCACTTATTGTGCCTCAATTAACCAATACAAACGATAAGTAGAGATGCCTTACACTCGCTGACTTCTGCTACCTATAAATTTAACAGATAAGGAAACCCTATGAGCATGCTTAATATCGGCATGTCAGGACTGACATCGAGTATGGCGGCCCTGAATGCAACCTCAAATAATGTCGCCAATGCCATGGTACCTGGTTACTCTCGCCAGCAGGTGATGATGAGCTCTGTAGGCGGCGGTATCTATGGTAGCGGAGCCGGCGTTCAGGTCGATGGGGTACGCCGGATCTCAGATCAATATGAAGTTGCGCAGCTATGGAACACCACCAGCGGTGTGGGTTATGCCCGAGTCACAAATAGTTACTACAGTCAGGTGGAGCAGATCTTCGGCTCTAAAGGCAATAATATCTCTTACGGCCTAGATCAACTCTTTGCCTCACTAAACTCATCACTAGAGCAACCCAGTGATATTGCCTATCGTCAGGGTGCTTTGAGTGAAGCTAAGGCTATGGGACAGAGATTCAACTCCATCAGCCACTCGCTCAATTCACAACTTTCACAGATTGAGGGACAGATAGGTGCATCGGCTAAAGAGATTAACTCCCAGCTCGAATCTATTGCTAAATTTAACCAAGAAATTCAGCGCTCCGGTACCGATATTCCAGCTTCACTGCTCGATGCCAGAGATGCGGCGATAGATGATCTGGCTCAACTGGTTGATATCAGAGTCACCGAAGAATCAAATGGCATGGTCAATATCTCCCTGGCCCAGGGTCAGCCACTGCTCTCAGGCACTACCGCTTCGACACTGGAAGTAAAGCCAGATCCAAGTAATCCAGCCTTAAGCACCGTCACGATTAAGTTTGGCGATTCCAGCTTCCCGTTAGATGAGAACGTAGGTGGTAGCTTAGGCGCCATGCTCGATTACCGTGATAATAGCCTGCTGGAATCCATGGCATTTAACGATGAACTAGCGATGACTTTTGCCGATGAGTTCAATGCCATTCTTGCTGGCGGTACCGATCTTAACGGTGGTACACCGACACAAGACCTCTTTACCTATGACCCTAATAATCCAGCTGGCAGCATCAAGGTAACCGAAGGTTTTACCGCAGAGATGCTTGCTTTCGGTCAAGGTGATGGGCCTGGAGATAACAGCAACCTAAAAGAGCTAATCGAGCTGGCTAACACTGAGTTTACCTTCGGCTCTATCGATGTAACGACTTCTATGGGAGATGCCTATTCGAGCATGGTGGGCAAACTAGGCTCCGAATCGAGACAGGCTCAGGTCAGTGAAGACACTGCCATCAGCCTTCAGATGGAGGCGCAGGCACAATGGGCCAGCACGAGTGGAGTCAATATGGATGAAGAGGCTGTAAACCTCATTATCTATCAACAGAGTTATCAAGCTAATGCCAAGGTAATCGCCACCGCCGATCAACTGTTTCAAACCATAGTCAACATTTAACCCGTCGGCGCAGCTGCCCACCACTTAAGTATGGGCTTTTGAATCAGATTTAAGGAATACACAATGAGAGTCAGTACCCACAACCTCTATGCCAGTAACTTACATAACCTGCAAAATTCAACCGCTGATATCGCACGCCTCAATCAGATGATGGCAACGGGCAAGTCTATTTTACGTCCGTCCGATGATCCTATTGGTTCGGTCAAAGTCATAGCCAGCCAACGTGAAGTCGCAGCCACCGAGCAGTACCTTAAAAATATCAACTCGCTGAGCACGAGTTTCGATCGTGCAGAGACCAATTTATCTTCCATGGTGGAGATAGAGTCAAGAATGCGCGAAGTGACATTAGCGGCGAGTAATGGTTCGCTATCCCCAGAAGACAGAGCTGCTTACGGTGCGGAGCTGGAAGAGTTGCTTGAAACATTCGTAGGCATGATCAACGCGCAGGATGATGGCGGAAACTATATCTTCTCCGGCAACCAGACTGGCACAGCGCCTATAGCCCAAGATGCCAGCGGCAACTATATCTATCAAGGCGATAATAATCACAGAGAGGTACAAACCTCTGGCTCATCCTGGATGACAGCAAACGTCACCGCAGAGCAGTTTTTGTTCTCGAACGGTAGTGCAGATATCCTCAATCAGACTCAAGAATTTATCGATGTGCTTAAAGACCCAAGTCTAGCCCCCGGAGAATCTGGATTTGATAACGTATCTAAGGCCATGATGGAGACATTAAATGACACATTATCCAGTATCAGCGGCGCGATTACCGATATAGGGGGTAAGCAGAAGAGCCTGATGTTGATGGAAGAATCCCATGAAGAGATGATTCTCTTTAATGAGGAGGTGATCGGTGAAACAGAAGGTTTGGATTATGCCCAGGCAACGGCCGAGTTTAATCTGAAGTTAACCACACTACAGGTGACACAGCAGACCTTCGTGCAGATCACCCAACTCACTCTCTTCAGTCAGATTTAACAAGGAAAAAGCAGATGGCTATGGTAACTGGAGTCTCAGATGCGCTAAGTGTTCAACACCGTAGCCAGCCTCTCAGCGCGCCGATTAACGATCGGCAGGCACAAAGTCAGCTCGAGCCGAATCATAAATCCAATATCCCGACACACAGGCTAGAGAGCTATTCCCGCTGGGCAAAAGTGACTCAAGGCCAGCATAAGGTCTCAGCCTCTCAAGTTGCCGAACAAGGCCTTAGGCAGATAACCCATATCCTGAAGCAGCTCAAGAAACAGACTCAAAAAGCACTGAGCGTTGAGGGCAGCTTACAAACAGAAAAAGCCAATATGGCTAAAAGGATACAGAATCAGCTAACAAAGCTAAAGGTCGAGTATCAAGACACACCACTCATAGATCATCAACTGAACCTGATCACACCAAGTCGCCCGGCAGCGCAACGAGAGTTTACGATGAAATCCGTGGATCTCGCGAGCACTAAGCCAAGAGATGAATACATTCAGCTACAGCACAACCAAAAAAATGCCAGTGTTTTTCTCCCGGCAAAAACTCCTAGTCAACAGCTCAGAGAGCAACTTGCCCTGGGGATGAAAGTCCTTGGCATCGATGTCTTCACACACAAAGATAGCCCATCGACACAAGAAACCATTTTTTCGACCAATGATAAGCAATGGCAACAACTAAAAAACGGCATAATGATGACAGGTCAAGGCCAACGACTACCAGCCGGGGAAGCCAGAAATATCAAATTGGATGAAAAACTCTCCTGGCAAGATCCAAGAGAATGGAAATTTACCAGTAATGATGAGCTCAGACAGGCCATAGCCAAGATCAATAAGTCTCTGCATAAAGTCGATCAACAACTCAGGGATCTTACCGAAGCCAAGCTAAAGGTGCAGCATCAGCTAGACAAAATCAACCGCAGCCACAACAGTGATAACTTGGTCATCGAGACCTTACAAACCTTAGATTCAGCAATGCAAGCCAACCCATTTTCTAAACAGATGACGTCTATCATGGCTCAGGCCAATGTTACACGAGCCCATGTCTCTTCATTACTGAAATAACCATGTCTCTCCCTAATTGAATAACTTGATTCACTCAACCGGCCTGGCGCCGGTTTTTTATATGTGAATATCCCGCACATCGAAATACCAATTACATTAGGTATCTGACCATTCTGCGGGAGTTCAAAGCGCTGTAGGCAAGGCTGGGGGCTTGAAGCAAAAGTTGTTCTCGGCTCTGGCATCCTGTTTCGCCCTAACTTCTGCATCTATGCAGTCGTATATCTAAAGCCCTAAACGCAGCATCAAGTGCTTTGCCCTTTACTTTAAACATCAGCCGAACTACGTGAGCGCCTCAGGATTTCCACTTCTGCTTTTTGCATTTATTATTTTTAACTATTTTTCTATCCGAGAGTTCAGTTTCAAATCAGGGCGTCGTTTTAACAAATATGAGACACAACGAATTATTTAACTTTTGTTCTCTCCTAGCTAAACACGCTTTAGTGGTTAGCTGGAACGGAAGCTAAATAACACTAAAAATACTTGGAGAATTAACCATGTTATCTGTTCATACTAACTATGCTTCTAACGTCGCTCAAAATGCTGTAAACAAAAATAACAGCTTACTTACCACTTCTATGGAGCGCCTATCTACTGGCCTTCGTATCAACAACGCTTCAGATGATGCTGCAGGCCTACAGATCGCTTCACGCCTAAACGCTAACGTTGTTGGTATGGAAACGGCTAGCCGTAACGTATCTGATGCAACCTCTATGCTACAGACTGCTGATGGTGCACTGGACGAGCTAAACACTATCGCTAACCGCCAGAAAGAGCTTGCAACACAAGCGGCTAACGGCGTGAACTCAGCAGAAGATCTAACTGCACTCAATGCTGAATATAAAGAGCTTACAGCTGAAATTGATCGCATCGTTGGCAGTACTGAGTACGCGGGTAATAACTTATTCACTAGCTTAGATGCGGGAGTACAGTTCCAGATCGGTGCAGGCTCTGCTGAAACATTGGCAGTTAAAACAGATGTTGTAGCTAAGCTTGCTGGTGATGCTACCGATATTAGTGTTATAGGCGATGCATCTAAGGCAATCGATGCCATAGACGACTTTATCGACGCTGTCGGTGTTGAGCGTTCAAACTTAGGTGCAAATATCAATCGCCTAGGTCATACATCTTCTAACTTAGCCAATGTCACCGAAAACACTAAGGCCGCTGCTGGCCGCATCATGGATGCAGATTTCGCCGTTGAAACTGCCAACATGACTAAGAACCAGCTACTTGTTCAAGCCGGTACTAGCATCCTATCTTCTGCCAACCAGAACACTGGTTTGGTTATGGGTCTGCTATAAACCCTGCTCTTCGTTAAACCTTACTCTTCAACATAGAGTATCGATTTATCAAACATCAAAAAGGAGCCTAACGGCTCCTTTTCATTTATTTTTCTCTGCTAACTGCATTCAGTATTTCGTTAATCACAAAGAATTACTCAATCTATCCCTCTTACACTTCATCTCTTTGAACTAGCGTCGCTTTATTTATTTAGCGAATGCCTAACGGTCAGCAAGTTAAAGCGGAAGCCTTGCTTCCCTCAATCATTCCATTTTCGGAAAACTTTTAGATTAGATGAATTAATAGTAAAAGCTAACAAGTTGAAAATTAACAACTTAACTTTTGGCATAAAGATTGCCATACCCCTTTAACAGGAGGAGTCACAATGATATCAGGTATGAGTGCCGCCCAGTTCGCCGAACAGATAATTATGGCCGAACGTATGGGTAAAGATCAGCTCTATAAAAATCAAATGGATCGTTATCAAGCCCAGCTTGATGCCTACAGCGTGCTGGAAAAAAGCTTAAATAGCATGACCAGTAAGCTGGATAAGATCGATAGCGATGCCTTCGATGAAAAAACGGTATCTGTCAGTGATGATAATGCCTCCGTTACCGTGGGCTCAGATGCGCCAGAAGGTAACTATGAATTAATCGTTAAACACCTTGCCCAGGCTCATCAACTAACAAAAAAATTTACCAGTGAAGACGCCACCGGCCTCCCTACTAGTGGTGACTTCACCATAGAGATTGCAGGCGAAAAACTCACCTTAGATATGGGCGAAATCAATAGTGATGGCAGTATCACCATCAGTCAATTCAGAGACTATATCAATAACCACGCGGATAACCCTGGTGTACAGGCATCCCTGGTACGCACTGGTGGCAGTGTTGAGTTTATGCTGACCTCAACAGAAACGGGAAAAGCAAGTAAGATAACCGTGCTTGATAACGGTACTGACTTTGGTATGACCGAGCGCCGCAAAGCTCAAGATGCAGTAGCAAAGCTCAATGGCATCAAAATAAAAAGCAGCAGCAATTACCTTGAAAATGTCATCGATGGCATGACCGTAGAGCTCAAAAAAGTTCACGAATCAGGGCAAGCCAGCACTATCACTGTAGGCACAGACTTTGAGTCCAGTGAGCAGGCGGTAAAAGATTTTGTCGACGCTTTTAATTTATTGATGGATCAGGTCAATAAGCTCACTCGCACCATGGGCAGTGAAGTGGCCGATGAAATCAATGATAAAAAAGAAGACGATGACGATGATGATGATGATGATGACTCATCGTCCGGCAGTAGCTCGATCACTGAAGATCAACTCGGCGTCTTAAAAGGCGACTCCAGTGTACGCATGCTGCAAAACAACGTGAGGCAGGTGGTATTCGCCCCGTCCCCAAATGGTATGCGTCTATCGGATATCGGCATCGAGATGACCCGTGACGGCAAGCTCAAGATCGACGACGACAAGCTTTCGGAAGCCCTAAAGAGTGATCCCTCGGCCGTTAAGGCCATGTTCACTGATGACGAAGGTTACGTCGATCGACTCGACAAAATTATCGACCCTTTCACAAAATCCGATGGTTACCTGGATCTTAAGCAAGGCAACCTGGATAAGCAGGTGTCTCGCATTGAGGACAATATGGAACGCCATGACTACCACATGCAGCAAAGGTATCAGGTTTACCTGGCCCAGTTTACTGCAATGGAAGCCAATATTATGAAAATGAGTTCAGCCAGCGGGCTGTTTTAACTAAGGAAACCAAACACTATGTTGAATGAGCATGATCCCTTCAGCGCTTATAAACAGACCACTCTCGATGCCAGAGCTGCTGCTGCAAACCCCCATGAAATGGTGCGCATGTTACTCGACGGACTACTCGAGGAGATGGAACGCACCCGAGGCTTTATGGAGCGAAGAAGCTTCGAAGATAAAGGGAAGAGCGTCAATAAGTGCCTCAACATAGTGCATGGTCTCGATTCCATGTTGGATCTTGAGAATGGCGGTGAAGTAGCAACCAGCCTTAACCGCCTTTATGAGTACTGCAGCCGCCAACTCGTCTCCGCCAGTGTCGAAAACAGCTCGGAAAAATTAGATCCCATAATAAAGGTAATTAGCGATGTCAGAGAAGGTTGGACCAATCTCAATTGAGCAGTGGGGCCAGTTTGAAACAGCTTTGAATAAGCACTCAGAGTCAAAGGATTGGGACAAGGTCGTGATGATCAATGAAGTCATGATCAAAGCGCTCCAGAGAGAGGGTAAAGCTAACACACGTCCTCAATTTACCGCCAGACAAGCACTTGCAAAGACCCATGCCGCCATATTGGCTCAGCTCAAAAAGGAGAAGGATAAGTTGGAAGTTGAGATGAAACAGTTCCAAAGCCAACAAGATGGCATCGCAGCTTATCAACTCACTAGCCTGAGTGGAGAGCGTGATGATATCTAATTCTATTAATCTACATTCACCTAGAGATAATTCAGAGAAATTAACAGGTGATATTTCAGATGCTAACGAAGAGCTTTTCTCCACAGAGTCCGCTGAATTTGCCATATATGCCTCAGCCAGCCTATCTCAGTTAGAGAAGCTCAGCGGCAATACAAGCTTAAGCTCTATTTATAGTGATATAGCTCAAGAGAGGACAAAGGTTAGTGGTAGCTCCTTGGCAAATCTAACTCAGGATGCAGAACAGCTAACCAGTAAATTAGAAAAATCGACTCAGTTTCAGCCTATCGTATCCAGAGAAGGGATTCCTGATAAACCACTGAACGTATCTTCTAATCCCACTCACACTCCGCCAACAAGTCAGAGTGAGCAGTTACAACTAGGGAAACTTGAGAAAGGGGCTACACAACCCCAAACACAGCAGTTGTCTTTGCCAATACCTAATATGAACCAAGTAATAAAAACTCAAAAAGGTGAGGCAAGCCTGCAGGCTAACTTGGTTACTAGCCAGCTTATTCAGGCTACGACGCAGATTACTGAGGGCGAAACAAACCATTTGGCCATCACCACTGCCAACCGTACTCATGCCGCGGTTAGCCAGTGGGGACCAGTCCCCGTTACAACCAATGCACCTCTGGCGATGCAAGCCCAAGAGATACTAACCCCCTTGAGAGAACAGCTTAGATTCCAGATCGATCAGAAAATTAAACAGGCGGAGATTAGGTTAGATCCCCCTTCACTTGGAAAAGTAGAACTCAACATCCGCCTCGATGGTGACCGCTTACACATTCAAATGCATGCAGCTAACGCTTCAGTGAGAGATTCACTATTAATGGGGTTGGACCGATTAAGAGAAGAGCTAGCTATGGATCACGGAGGCCTGATAGATCTGGATATCAGTCAGGGCGACAAACGTGAGCATCAGGATGAGAGGCATGCAGTAAACATTTCCAATTCTCAAGTTGATCTTATTGAACTTGAGACCGAACAACAAGATCAGCAAAATAATCAAATCGATTTATTAGCCTAACTAGGAGTAATTTAATGGCTTTTGGTAAAACAAGCGTAAGCAAAAAACTGTCTTTTTCACTACTCATTATCCTTTGGAGTACCACTATATTTTGGGTCGGTTGGCAATCACCAAGTATTATCGGTGGTCCATTTGTCACACAAGATGAAGAAGCCAACAAAGCAAAATTCTATCCCTTAGATAGATTTGTTATCTCTGTGCCCGGTGATAATTTACCTCACTACCTCTTACTTGAAATGGCGCTAAAAAGCCGTTCGACCAATGTCAGTAGAATTCTTAAAGAAGCGGATCCATTAGTAAGAAACTCACTAATGAAGATGTTCTCTCGTAAGCACTTCAATCAGCTCAATGACTCTGAACAACTGGAAAATCTTCAACGAGAAGCTCTTGTCTTGCTCTCCAACGTATTGACAGAGAACAATTATGAGATAGAGCTCGATGAAGTCCTATTTACTCGCATGGTTATACAATAGGGAATGACATCATGAACTCTGCTCAACTCGCATACCAAGAGACCAATGAAGAAAAGACAGTAAACAGACTCAGTGAGAGCCAGGTGATGAAGCAGTATTTACCTTTGGTAAAGCGATCAGTCTCTCAGCTTAGAAGTCACTGCGGAGCCGTACTTGCTGTCGAGGATATGGAGCAGATTGGCATGATGGCTCTACTCGAATCCTCGAGACGCTACCCCGGAGAGTTTGACAATGGCTTCTTATCATTTGCTGGACAGCGAATTCGCGGTTCAATTCTTGATGAGCTTAGACGCCAGGACTGGCGTCCTAGGCCCGTTAGGCAGCAAGCTCACGAGCTTAATGACGCTGTGCGTAAACTCACCCGAATGCTGGGGCGTGATCCGACAGATATAGAAGTCTCTGATTCGATGGGGATAAGCAGAGACCAATATAGAGAACGTCTCTATGCCTCTCAATCTGAGTCCATGAAAAGCTTAGATGACATGCTAAGTGCAGGTAGCCATTTCGCCGATAAGACTAATGTTATTGAGCAGTTTTCATCCAAACAAACATTAAAAAAGGCAATATCTAAATTAAGTAAAAGAGAACAGGTGATCCTGTCGCTTTATTATCAACATGAACTCAATTTAAAAGAAATTGCCGGGACCTTAGGATTGACTGAGACGCGGATCTGCCAGCTACATAAACAGGCGGTGAAGCATCTTAAGGAGATTTACCAACTTTGGGAGCGGTAGAGGCAGGTAAGAGAACATGAGTAAGATATTAGGTTTAGCGATTATTTTATTTTCGGTATTTGGAGGCTATGTTTGGGCAGGTGGAAATCTGAGCTCCCTCTGGCAACCCGCAGAAATACTTATCATCTTTGGTGCTGGTGCTGGTGCTCTTATTATTGCTAACCCTAGACCCGTACTGATAGATATGGTTTCACAGTTAAAGGAACTAATATCTGTAGAAAAAGAAGATCCGGAACTCTATCCTCAACTATTTGGTTTAATGGGGATGTTAATGAGCCAGATCCAGTCTCAAGGGATGAAAGTGCTGGATGAACATGTAGAAAAGCCTAGAGAAAGCTCATTATTTCTAATGTATCCCACAGTGTTAGAGCACCCGAATGTGCTGCAATTTCTTATCGATAACCTGCGTCTGCAATCTATAGGCAAGATTTCATCATACGATCTTGAACATATTTTGGAAGAAGAGATTTACCGAATTGAGGAAGACAGGTTACGACCTTCCCATGCACTGGCTAGAGTTGCCGAAGCTATGCCTGGGTTTGGTATTCTTGCCGCGGTCATGGGCATCATTATCACCATGTCCAGCATAGATGGTCCAATTACTATGATTGGCGTCAAGGTAGCAGCGGCACTCGTCGGCACTTTCATCGGTATTTTTGCCTGTTACTGTTTGTTTGAACCCGCTTCTAAAGCGTTAGAGCACTTAGTCGATAGAAAATCAGCACAACTTCGCTGTGTCGCCGCAATACTAACCTCATTTTCCAAAGGTAAGCCTCCCATGCTAGCCATTGATGCGGGTAGAAAACAGATACAGAGTGAAAACAGACCTAGCTTTGTAGAGCTAGAACGTTGGATGGTGGAGCAGAAAAGCTAATGGCAATAAAGAACGAGCCAATTATCATCAAGCGCCGCAAGCGAACAAAGTCAAAAGGCTCACATGGCGGCGCCTGGAAAGTTGCATTTGCAGACTTCACCTTAGCCATGATGGCGCTGTTTATGGTGCTGTGGATTTTACAAATCGCCGACCAGCAAGAGCGAACATTGATTGTTCAATATCTAAAAGGTGATATGTTTTCTGATGGTTCTATAAATCCTTTCGATCTGAGCCAATCTCCTTCAATGATCGATTTACAAGGTTCTGTCGCCCTACAACAAGCCATAATTCCGGCAACGGGGACTGGGGTCGAAAGAGCGGGTCAAGCCATGCATAACCATATTCCTGCAGGCGAAAGTAACCCCAAGGCAGGCCGAGGCCCGGAGCTTAACTCCTTAGTGCCAGGACAATTTGAGACTCAATCTCAACTGGAGTTTTTAGCCAGAGAGGTTAATGAAGTCATCACCCAAGTAAATTTAAGTGCCAATGTTGAGATCAAAATCGTACCTCAAGGCATAAGAATTCTGATCCACGACAATGTCCATCAGTTTATGTTTACCCGAGGAAGCTCAAACATGACACCTTACTTTGAAGATCTCCTTCTAGCTTTAGGTCCTCTTCTGGGAAAAGTTGAAAATAAAATCAGTATATCCGGTCACACAGACTCTACCCCCTACGCAGGAAAAACTTTCACTAACTGGGAGCTTTCCAGCAAGCGGGCGCTATTAGCCAGACGAGTCCTGGAATATGGTGGTGTAAAGCGCGATCAGGTCATTCAGGTTACAGGGATGGCCGATCAAGTGCCGTATATCAGTGATGACCCTGCTGCCGCAGCTAATAGACGTATCGAAATGCTGGTGTTGACCAGTGCAGCTGAATCACAAATAAGAGAGATGGCAGGACTAACTAAAAAAGTGCCAGACACAGACTCAAAGCTGAGCCAAGCTAAAAAGGCTGCCGAGGACAATCGACCCAGAACACGTTACCCAGAGCAGTGGACAACCGAATGATGCTGTTTGAAGAGTTTATTCCCGCAGACAAAAAACAACAGCCAAAAGAGTCAGATAGTAATCTTAGGCTTCACACTCGATTGAGCCTGAGAGCCAATGAGGAAGAATGTCTGACTCTGGCTTGCGATGGAGTGACAGTAGATCTGATCCGTAAAAGTTGGTGGCGAAAGCATAAGTTAGGTGTGGCCAATATAAAGGACATAGGCTTGGGAGGTTTAGGACTCTTGACTACAGTTCCTTTGACGTCCGCTCAAGAGATACATATCGAGTATCTAGGCTCTCAATTAAAAATTCGAGTGGCAAGAAGCTGGCCAATCAATAGCAGACTCCACTTTGTCGGCGCGACTTGGGTTACTCAGGATGAAAATGAGATTATCACTATGCTCAATATCATCACGCCACACAACACATACAAGTCTGTAGATATCTAGCTCAATTAAACATGCATAACGGATCATGATTTTGTTTAAGAGGTTTCAATGACACGCCCCAACAAGCGCAAAGGACCGGACGGTCTACAAAAAATCTTCCTCTACCTCATTTTGCTCGACTGGTTTATATTGCTCTACGTTTCTACGGACATCAGACACATGCCATTCAGACACGGTGCAATGGCATCTCTAATGCTAGCAGTATTTAATCTGATTCTGGTTAACCTATGCATCCGCCGCGCGCGTCGTTCAGGAGATAGCTACTTAATTTATCCTGTGATAGCTGGAGCGCTTTTCTCATTTGTCCTTATGAGCTACTTCTTCTTTTTCTAATGCTGTGAATTAATATTAACTCACAGCTATAGGCCCATTAACAGCAACCGACTCTATATAATTAACAAGGTCAGCTTCCTTTAATGGCCGAGAGAAGAGATAGCCTTGAAATGAATCGCATCCATGCTGCAGTAAAAAATCATATTGCGCTTGGGTCTCAACTCCCTCTGCCACCACTTTTAAATTCAGACCATGGGCCATGTCGATAATCGCCTTAACTATGGCGTTGGATGACTCATTAACATCGATCTTACTGACAAATGTTGCATCAAGTTTTAATCTAGATAACGGAATACTCTGCAAATAACTTAATGAACTGTATCCGGTGCCAAAATCATCTATCGCGATGGATATTCCAGCCAGACTCAACTTATCCATCGCCTGCTTAACGACGTCTAAATTACTCAATAGGGCATACTCGGTCAGTTCTAATTCGATAGAATTTGCTTTTACTCCGAGCCCCTCAATTACCCTCAGCAGGTTTTCAGCAAATACCCCCTGATTAAACTGTCTGGCGCTGACATTGATAGCTACCGCATCTAGCTGCACACCTTTGGCATGAAGCTTATTGATGAAGCCACAGGCCTCTAGCAGGACCCACTCTCCCAACTCTTCAATTAAACCACTGCCTTCGGCAAGAGGAATAAAGGTCGATGGTGGAATATTGCCCATCTGAGGGTGACTCCACCTGAGTAGGGCTTCTACGCAAACGACCTGACCTCTGAAATCGACAATGGGTTGGTAGACCAAAGAAAGTTGATTCGCCGCAATAGCACCTCGCAACTCACTCTCTATAAACAGGCTATGTTGGGCAACCTCCTCCATCTCGGCGCTATAAAGTAGGTACCCATCTCTTCCCCTTTCCTTCACCTGATGCATGGCCACATCTGCTTGTTTGAGTAACAGCTCAGGCTCAATTTCAATCTGACTATCGATGAAGCAAGCTCCAACACTGGCAGATACACTGAAGGTCTGATTATTAATATGAAAACTACGGCCGATAATCTGACGCACTTGGCTGGCCAACGCATGAATTTTCCGCTTAGCAGAGTTTTTATCCTGAGGGAGATTCTTAGCCAGGACGACAAATTCATCGGCAGATAATCTAACTATCAATGAATTAGTAGCAAAAAAGCTGGAGAGACGCGCCGCGACCTGGATCAGTAACCTGTCACCGTAGTGATGCCCTAGTGCATCATTGATCATCTTAAAATTATCTAAATCGATAAGAAACAGACCGGCTGATACCTTTTGTTTACTCTCATTCAGAGAATAGAGTGCATCGAGTAAGCTGCTACGATTTGGTAAATCTGTTAACAAATCATGCTTTGCCTGATGGAGAAGAACCTGTTTATTTCTCATGTCACTGGTTACATCGGCATGTGTTCCGATCATTCGAGTGGCCTTACCTTTATCATCCCACTCAACAATCATGCCTCTATCTAAAACCCATATATAATGACCCAGCTTATGTCGAAGTCGATGGACACTCTCAAATTCATCCAGCTCGTTATTTAGATATTGGTTTAGGGTAAGCAATGCATCCTTCTTGTCTTCCGGGTGTAATAAATTTTCCCAGGTCGACAATTCGCTGGCTAATTCATCTTCAGAGTAACCTAACATCTCTTTCCAGCGATCAGAGAGGAACACCTCACCGGTGGCAAAATTCCAATCCCATATACCATTTCTAGACACCTCAATAGCAAATAACCACCTCTGTTGGCTATCCCTTAATTGCTTTTCACTACGTTCAAGCTTGTCCGAAAAATTGATAAGATGATTTCTAATCGCCTCTAATTCACTAAATACCACATTAACAGGAGAAGCTTTCCACTTAGGGAAAGACCCATTATTTTTTACGATATAACTCGCCTTTTTAGCTTGCTTGGCCATAAGTCTCAAGGGGCGTATCAGATAAAAATGAAGTAAAAACAGAAATATAGCCAAACAAAGAAGACTCACCCCCCATGAACGAATTGCACTCTGAAAACGAGCCTCTTTAACTTCTGAAAGTAGAGGAGAAACATCATATTCCAGATAGATAATATTGCCTTGGTCTTTCTCCAGAGCCGTGATGTTATCAATAGGGTAATATGCCTGAATTGATAAACGAGCAGGATTAAACTGAATAGTCGGTGTATCTGCTTTAATGGTTTTACTGTGAATACTCGGCTCATAGCCATCGATGACATAATTTGCCTGACTCCCGCGCCATACCAAATGATTAGCGAACCTAATCTCGCCCTCCTGATATAAAACAGTGAAAACCATGACATCCAGATCTGTAGCGGCCAAGGATATCTCTTGCTCTATACGCCCAGTATCCTGAATCGCCAATGCCGACTCGACAATATACTTCATTCGAATCAAATGCTGCTCAATTCTAGCCTGAGTCTGAGATAGGGCTTCCGCCTGGCTTTCACTACGCTCATAAACAAATTCTGCAGACATTAAACAGAGATATAGAATAAACGTGAATATGGGCACAACAAAGACCAAAGACGGTCGATTGATTTTAAACAAATCCAACAGCACCTAAACCTAAAGTAAAAACAGACAATTGCCTTATATCAATGATGTTAGTCTTCCAGAATAAAAATAGGAAAACATCAAACCAAATAGACAAGTGCATCAAGCAAACAATCTACTGAGAAGCTGTAAATTTTAACAAGCTAAGCTTTAGCAAGATACACTATTTATCGATTAAAATGTTACAGATAAAGTTAAACAGACAGCAAATATCCAGTGATGACTCCCTTGTATAGGCCTGGTACATAGCCAAACTGTATCCGCAGGACATACAAGGTAGAGCAGGATGCTAGAGCCAAGACACAAACCTCAACCTTTTACATGAGGGCCGAGGCCAAAAAGCAGTTCTTTTTTGAATGCGCAGCATTCAGCTGCTTTGTAGCGCGTAATGACGTAGTCATCAAGCTGCGGAGCAAGCCACATGAATGTGGTGAATGTCAGAAATGCATGGATGCAATTTCTGACCAAGCTCAGTGGCGTGGCGACATCAAGCGTAGTTCCTTCGTGGAGCGTATATGCGTAGAACAAAGAGCGAAGGCGCCTTCCAATGGCTCAACTTGAAATCGTCGTGATACTTGCCGAAGGCCGAACCACATGGGGGTGGAAAAGTAGCGCTTTGAATGCGTAGCATTCAGCTACTTTGCAGCGAGAGATGACGTAGTCATCGAACTGGAGACCCTGACCGCCAGGGATGGCGGAAATGCCGTTAATGCATGGATGAAATTAACGGCCACACTGCATTAACAGCTTTGGGCTGCATGTGAAGTAGCTCCTTCGCGGAGCGTATATACGAAAAAATCCCCAACACTAAGTGCTGAGGATTTATCGACTCTCTTTACGAGAAATTAGGCGCCTGGAAATGACCTACTCTCGTAGTCCACGAAGTGGACACATGGGGGTGAAATTACGGCGATTTGAATACGTAGTATTCAGCCCTAATTGAACGCGGAGAAACTTCGTTTCGTAGCGGGAGAGCCCGCTCAGCGGCGGGGCGACATCGGGGGTAGGCATTCATGCCTTCCTAAGTGGATAAGTCACCTGATATCTGTACCGGTAAGTTCGAGCTATTCAGCCAAACTTTATTAAATCCCAGACGCAAAAAAGCCACCTTATTCAGGTGGCTTTTTCACTTAATGAGCGCCTGGAAATGACCTACTCTCACATGGGGAGACCCCACACTACCATCGGCGCGATTGCGTTTCACTTCTGAGTTCGAGATGGGATCAGGTGGGGCCACAATGCTATTGTTTCCAGACTAATTTGGTAAATTTGAAAAGCTGTCTATTCAGAATAGTCTTCTAAATAGCTCTAAATAATTAAGTTCGACTTAAATCAAGTTCGTATTCTTTTGTGCTTATGAAGTAATACACACACTAACTACACAAACCCATCTGGGTTGTATGGTTAAGCCTCACGAGTCATTAGTACAGGTTAGCTCAACGCCTCACAACGCTTACACACCCTGCCTATCAACGTCCTAGTCTCGAACGGCTCTTTAGAGGAATTAAATTCCTAGGGATGACTCATCTTAGGACTCGCTTCCCGCTTAGATGCTTTCAGCGGTTATCGATTCCGAACGTAGCTACCGGGCAATGCTATTGGCATAACAACCCGAACACCAGCGGTTCGTCCACTCCGGTCCTCTCGTACTAGGAGCAGCTTCCTTCAATCATCCAACGCCCACGGCAGATAGGGACCGAACTGTCTCACGACGTTCTGAACCCAGCTCGCGTACCACTTTAAATGGCGAACAGCCATACCCTTGGGACCGACTTCAGCCCCAGGATGTGATGAGCCGACATCGAGGTGCCAAACACCGCCGTCGATATGAACTCTTGGGCGGTATCAGCCTGTTATCCCCGGCGTACCTTTTATCCGTTGAGCGATGGCCCTTCCATACAGAACCACCGGATCACTATGACCTACTTTCGTACCTGCTCGACGTGTATGTCTCGCAGTTAAGCTGGCTTATGCCATTGCACTAACCGTACGATGTCCGACCGTACTTAGCCAACCTTCGTGCTCCTCCGTTACTCTTTGGGAGGAGACCGCCCCAGTCAAACTACCCACCAGGCACTGTCCTCAACCCCGATTCAGGGGCCTGAGTTAGAACATCAAAACTACAAGGGTGGTATTTCAAGGTTGACTCCATCAGAACTAGCGTCCCAACTTCAAAGTCTCCCACCTATCCTACACATGTAGGTTCAATGTTCAGTGCCAAGCTATAGTAAAGGTGCACGGGGTCTTTCCGTCTAGCCGCGGGTATACGGCATCTTCACCGCAATTTCAACTTCACTGAGTCTCGGCTGGAGACAGCGTGGCCATCATTACGCCATTCGTGCAGGTCGGAACTTACCCGACAAGGAATTTCGCTACCTTAGGACCGTTATAGTTACGGCCGCCGTTTACCGGGGCTTCGATCATGAGCTTCTCCGAAGATAACCCAATCAATTAACCTTCCGGCACCGGGCAGGCGTCATACCGTATACTTCCTCTTGCGAGTTTGCACAGTACTGTGTTTTTGATAAACAGTTGCAGCCACCTGGTATCTGCGACTCCCAACAGCTTAGAGAGCAAGTCTCATCACCGTCGGGAGCGTACCTTCTCCCGAAGTTACGGTACCATTTTGCCTAGTTCCTTCAGCCGAGTTCTCTCAAGCGCCTTGGTATTCTCTACCCAACCACCTGTGTCGGTTTGGGGTACGATTCCTACTAACCTGAAGCTTAGAAGATTTTCCTGGAAGCATGGCATCAACTACTTCAACCCCTTGGGGTCTCGTCATCAGTCCTCAGTCTTGCAATTTAATGCGTATTCCCGGATTTGCCTAAGAATACAACCTACAACCTTAAACGCGGACAACCAACGCCGCGCTAGTCTAGCCTTCTCCGTCTCTCCATCGCAGTTAGCAGAAGTACAGGAATATTAACCTGTTTCCCATCGATTACGCCTTTCGGCCTCACCTTAGGGGTCGACTTACCCTGCCCTGATTAACATTGGACAGGAAACCTTGGTCTTTCGGCGAGGGAGTTTTTCACTCCCTTTATCGTTACTCATGTCAGCATTCGCACTTCTGATACCTCCAGGATGGGTTACCCCTTTCCCTTCAACGGCTTACAGAACGCTCCTCTACCGCACCAGTGCAAGCACTAGTACCCATAGCTTCGGTGTATTGCTTAGCCCCGTTAAATCTTCCGCGCAGGCCGACTCGACTAGTGAGCTATTACGCTTTCTTTAAAAGATGGCTGCTTCTAAGCCAACTTCCTAGCTGTCTAAGCCTTCCCACATCGTTTCCCACTTAGCAATAACTTTGGGACCTTAGCTGATGGTCTGGGTTGTTTCCCTTTCCACGACGGACGTTAGCACCCGCCGTGTGTCTCCCGAGTAGTACTCATTGGTATTCGGAGTTTGCAAAGGGTTGGTAAGTCGGGATGACCCCCTAGCCTTAACAGTGCTCTACCCCAATGGTATTCGCTCGAGGCGCTACCTAAATAGCTTTCGAGGAGAACCAGATATCTCCCGGTTTGATTGGCCTTTCACCCCCATCCACAAGTCATCCGCTCATTTTTCAACATAAGTCGGTTCGGTCCTCCAGTTGATGTTACTCAACCTTCAACCTGCCCATGGATAGATCACCGGGTTTCGGGTCTACACCTTGCAACTAAACGCGCAGTTAACACTCGGTTTCCCTACGGCTCCGCTATTCGCTTAACCTCGCTACAAAATGTAAGTCGCTGACCCATTATACAAAAGGTACGCAGTCACGGTCTCAAGAACCGCTCCCACTGCTTGTACGTATACGGTTTCAGGTTCTATTTCACTCCCCTCACAGGGGTTCTTTTCGCCTTTCCCTCACGGTACTGGTTCACTATCGGTCAGTCAGGAGTATTTAGCCTTGGAGGATGGTCCCCCATGTTCAGACAAGATGTCACGTGTCCCGTCCTACTCGTTTTCATCTATGGTTAGTTTTCATGTACGGGGCTATCACCCTGTGCCGCTGAGCTTTCCAACTCATTCCACTAACACCCCATAGACTTAAGGGCTAATCCCCGTTCGCTCGCCGCTACTAGGGGAATCTCGGTTGATTTCTGTTCCTCCGGGTACTTAGATGTTTCAGTTCCCCGGGTTTGCCTCACTACACTATGTATTCATGTAGTGATACTCACTTATGTGAGTGGGTTTCCCCATTCGGACATCGTTAGCTCAAATGCTTGTTACTAGCTCGCCAACGCTTTTCGCAAGTTACTACGTCCTTCATCGCCTCTGACTGCCAAGGCATCCACCGTATACGCTTAGTCACTTAACCATACAACCCACATGGGTCTTTATCCGCTTGCCACTGTACTGTTATGCAGCGTTACTCAAACTCACTTGTCGGTTATGTAGTGAACTACACGCCCTCCTCGTTCGCTTTCGCGTCTTGCCTAACAACACATTGACTGCGCTAACAGACTCAATATTCTCTACGGATAATAGAAAACAAATTGTATCGCAACTAATGGTGTTTACTTTCGCCAAAAGAATACTCTTGAATTGCATCACTGCAATTCGGCACTTAATTTAAGTGTTTGAGAACTCAATTATTTATTTTTCGCGCTAATGCTATTAACCACTGTAATCCTTACCTCTTACGAAGCAGTTTTCACAATAGTCCCTTTCACATTAACACTATCAGCTTTCCAAATTTTTAAAGAACGCTAACTCTCGCTTGGAGAATTAGTTTGCTCTAACAAGAACAAGTTATCTGTGTGAACACTCAGCAAATATTGAGTTAGTCGTATAGGTAAGGAGGTGATCCAGCCCCAGGTTCCCCTAGGGCTACCTTGTTACGACTTCACCCCAGTCATGAACCACACCGTGGTAAACGCCCTCCCCGAAAGGTTAAGCTATCTACTTCTGGTGCAGCCCACTCCCATGGTGTGACGGGCGGTGTGTACAAGGCCCGGGAACGTATTCACCGTGACATTCTGATTCACGATTACTAGCGATTCCGACTTCACGGAGTCGAGTTGCAGACTCCGATCCGGACTACGACCGGCTTTGTGGGATTAGCTTGACCTCGCGGCTTTGCGACCCTCTGTACCGACCATTGTAGCACGTGTGTAGCCCTACTCGTAAGGGCCATGATGACTTGACGTCGTCCCCACCTTCCTCCGGTTTATCACCGGCAGTCTCCCTAAAGTTCCCACCATTACGTGCTGGCAAATAAGGATAAGGGTTGCGCTCGTTGCGGGACTTAACCCAACATTTCACAACACGAGCTGACGACAGCCATGCAGCACCTGTCTCACGGTTCCCGAAGGCACTAATTCATCTCTGAAAAATTCCGTGGATGTCAAGAGTAGGTAAGGTTCTTCGCGTTGCATCGAATTAAACCACATGCTCCACCGCTTGTGCGGGCCCCCGTCAATTCATTTGAGTTTTAACCTTGCGGCCGTACTCCCCAGGCGGTCTACTTAATGCGTTAGCTTGGGAACCCAGTGTTCAAGACACCAAATTCCGAGTAGACATCGTTTACGGCGTGGACTACCAGGGTATCTAATCCTGTTTGCTCCCCACGCTTTCGTACCTGAGCGTCAGTCTTTGTCCAGGGGGCCGCCTTCGCCACCGGTATTCCTTCAGATCTCTACGCATTTCACCGCTACACCTGAAATTCTACCCCCTCTACAAGACTCTAGTTTGCCAGTTCAAAATGCAATTCCCAGGTTGAGCCCGGGGCTTTCACATCTTGCTTAACAAACCGCCTGCGTACGCTTTACGCCCAGTAATTCCGATTAACGCTTGCACCCCTCGTATTACCGCGGCTGCTGGCACGAAGTTAGCCGGTGCTTCTTCTGCGAGTAACGTCACAGCTATAGTTTATTAAACTACAACCTTTCCTCCTCGCTGAAAGTGCTTTACAACCCGAAGGCCTTCTTCACACACGCGGCATGGCTGCATCAGGCTTTCGCCCATTGTGCAATATTCCCCACTGCTGCCTCCCGTAGGAGTCTGGACCGTGTCTCAGTTCCAGTGTGGCTGATCATCCTCTCAGACCAGCTAGGGATCGTCGCCTTGGTAAGCCATTACCTTACCAACTAGCTAATCCCACCTAGGTACATCCAATCGCGAAAGGCCCGAAGGTCCCCTCCTTTCCCCCGTAGGGCGTATGCGGTATTAGCAGTCGTTTCCAACTGTTATCCCCTCGACTGGGCAGTTCCCTAGGCATTACTCACCCGTCCGCCGCTCGACAGCAAAGGTGCAAGCACCTTCCTGTTTCCGCTCGACTTGCATGTGTTAGGCCTGCCGCCAGCGTTCAATCTGAGCCATGATCAAACTCTTCAATTAAAGTTCTTTTGATGCATCCTCTTTCGAAGATGACATCGGCTCAATGAATTATACTGTTTATATAAGTGATCCGAACTAGGTTCGAATCTATGAACACTCATTCATTGAGTAATATTTTGATTGCCGACATTCCGAAGAACAGAAGGCAATTTCGAATAACTCAATACCTGTGAGTGTCCACACAGATTTCTTGTTTTGAATTGTTAAAGAGCTGGTGCTTGGTAGCACCGCCGTTAGACGCTAGGTCGCTGGCTTTTACTTACTTCCCAAGGCGTTCCGCCTTGGCTAGGGATGCGTATTCTACACTTCCCGTTGTTGGCGTCAAGGGCTTTTAAAAATTTAACTTTTAACCGCTTACTTATTGCCCTGACTGGGTTTCAGCTTCGTTTAAGAAGACTGGTTTACCGTGTCAGTGGATGCGCATTATAGGGATGTCAGCCCAGAGCACAAGGGCTAATAGTGAGTTAATTCGCTTTTCTTATTCGTTTGAAGGTTATTTAGCCTGACCTCCTACTTTTTAAGCATTATAATGCCGGTATTACGCTTCAAACCTATATATAAGGAGTTTCAGTGCCTGTTTCATTAAGAGCCTATAAAGGGGTAAGTCCTCAATTCGATGATTCTGTATACCTGGATGATGCCTGTGTACTCGTTGGCGACATATTTTTAGATACTGATTCTAGTATTTGGCCTTTAGTTGCCGCTCGCGGTGATGTGAACCACATGAGAATTGGCAAAAGGACTAATGTACAAGACGGGGCCATTCTTCATGTCACACGCAAGTCTCCCTCTAATCCTGACGGCCACCCTCTATTAATAGGCGATGACGTCACCATAGGACATAAGGCTATGCTCCATGGTTGCACAGTTGGCAATCGTATCTTAGTTGGCATGGGAGCCATTATCCTGGACGGTGCAATATTAGAAGATGATGTAATCTTAGGAGCTGGTTCATTAGTTCCTCCAGGGAAGGTACTAAAGAGTGGCCACTTATATGTAGGTAGTCCGGCAAAACAGATCCGAGCCCTGACCGAAGCAGAACTTAAGTTTCTACCTCAGTCAGCCGATAATTATGTTCGACTCAAGAATGAATATTTAGATGAAGAGATAGTCACTCCAGTCTAGTTCAAAACAGGCCTTCAGTTATCTATGCCCGGCCTTTAACAATGTGTAGGGGATTAGCGCCAACTCACAGCCCCATCCTCATCGAACATCTCCTGTTCGATGAGCTCTTCAACGTGATCTTCTATATCGAAACGACATGCTTCGAAGGCAGCGAGCACTTCGGCTTCCCCCGTCAACTCCTCACCATGTAGCTTAGTTAATCTTGATAGGCTTATTCGGCATTGTATATTAGCTCCCTGAGCCTGGGCCGGAAAAATAACCAGCTGCTTAGTGTCATCCCAATCTTGTAAGTCCGGAAATAAAACACTCTGATTCATTCTGCATCCAACTTGACTCTTAATGCATATAAAGCTGTTGTCACCTTGGGCCTAACACCACGCCATAATTCAAAACTCTTAGCAGCCTGCCCTACTAACATTCCTAAGCCATCGACCACCTTATTCGCTCCCAAGGATGAGGCCCAAGAATTGAACGAAGTCATCTGCTTGCTATACATCATGTCGTAGCACTTTGTTTCTGCATCTATGACTGACTCGGGTATCTGTGGAACATCACCGGATAAGCTTGAAGAAGTAGAATTAATGATTATATCGAATGAAGCTGTCAATTCATTAGTCGCTATGGCGCTGATGTTTCCGTATTCAGCGAACAGCTCGGTTAGCACTTCTGCCTTCTCATGAGTTCTGTTATGGATACAGAGCTCAGTGATCTTGGCATTTAACAGAGGCAGAATGCAGCCTCTTGCCGCCCCACCAGCCCCCAAGAGCAGCACTCGCTTTCCTACTAAACTACCAAAGTTACTTTGAAGATCGGCGACCAGACCTAAACCATCGGTATTGTCACCACGAACATGACCGTTCTCTAATAAGGTTAAGGTATTAACCGCTCCCGCCAGCTGAGCTAATTCACTCAACTCATCACATAATTTAAATGCCTGCTCTTTAAAGGGTACGGTAACATTGGCTCCCTTACCTTTATTAAGCCAAAACTCCGACAAGCTCTTTTCGAAACCATTGATAGGAGCCAGCAAGGCTTCATACTCCAATACTTGCTCCGTCTCTTCGGCAAATAAGCCATGTATAAATGGAGATTTACTGTGTGCTATCGGGTTTCCAAAAACGGCGTATCTGTCAGTCATCGTTTATCTCCAAAGTCGGATGCAATCTGATTAAACCATAGGGAAGCTACTTATCAGGCTATCAGCGTATTAGCCGACAACATTCGTAACCAATCACCTTAAATATGGCTAATTGGTTACGCTTAATTAACTATTTACTTATTCAAACCCAGATTGTCGGGAATGTGGCATCGACATATGCTTCAGTTAATGCCTGTACCACCAGCTATTCAATCAAGCATAACTCTACTTATCCAAACCCAACCAGTCTCTCGGTTTCAGAAAGTCTGTATAAAGCAAAGCTTCAGGAGATCCAGCTTCTGGTGTGTACATATACTCCCAACGGACCAAAGGCGGCATCGACATCAAGATTGACTCAGTCCTGCCACCAGTTTGCAATCCGAACAAGGTACCTCTGTCATACACGAGATTAAATTCGACATAGCGCCCACGACGGTAAAGTTGGAAGTCGCGTTCCTTCTCACCATATTCAGTATCTTTACGGCGCTTAACGATTGGGGCATAGGCGGTTAAGAAGCCAGTACCAACTGCTTGCATAAATTCGAAGCTAGTATCGAAACCTTCTTGGTTAAGATCATCGAAAAAGAGCCCACCGACACCGCGAGTCTCATCTCTATGGGGCAAATAGAAGTATTCATCACACCACTTCTTATACTTAGGGTAAACCTCATCACCGAATGGGTCACAGAAAGACTTGGAATGTTGGTGCCATTCAATGACATCTTGCTCGAATGGGTAATAAGGAGTCAGATCGAATCCCCCGCCAAACCACCAAACCGGATCGGCTCCCTCTTTAGATGCAATGAAGAAACGCACGTTCGCATGTGTCGTAGGGATATAGGGATTATTAGGATGAATGACCAATGACACCCCCATAGCCTCGAAGCTACGGCCAGCAAGCTCCGGACGATGGGCAGTTGCTGAAGCAGGCATTGAAGCGCCTGTTACATGGGAAAAATTAACGCCGGCTTGCTCGAATACGGCACCTTTGGTTAGTACCCGACTCGTGCCACCGCCACCTTCTTCACGCTCCCAGGAATCAGCCTTAAACTCTCCCTTGCCATCAAGCTGTTCCAGGCCTTCACAGATTTGCTGCTGCAGGGCGAGTAAAAATGATTTTACTGTACTGATATCAGGTACAGACATATAGATTCCTTTTCTTTTATATTTATAAGCTGGCACATTTATAGAGTCTTCTACCTAAGTAGCTTTATCGAACTACTTTTATTTAAGTGCTTAGCGTAAGACCTTGCCGCTGAGGGCGTCGATAATCGTCGAAGGGCTAGCCTCTAAGCCTAATTCTCCAGTGGCAACGCCTGCTATCACGCCTTCAAATTGTGCGGTCACTTCATCCAAACTCATTGCCGGCTCTTGTCCGGTAATATTTGCACTGGTAGACACCAGAGGTTTACCCAGCTTATTACAGATAGCTTGTATTCCAGGATGAGCGGAGACCCTAACCGCCAATGAATTAAAGCTGCCACAGAGCAGCTTAGAAATATCGTATCTTATAGGCATAATAAAAGTGAAAGGGCCCGGCCATTTGGAAAACACTGACTCAAGCTGTTTACTCGTCAACTGAGTGTCATCGAGGTAGGGCGCGAGCTGAGAATAATCGCTGGCGACTAAGATCAATCCCTTCTGCCAAGGACGCTGCTTCAAGCCGAGTAACTTCGCTATCGCTACATCATTATCAGGATCACAGCCTAAGCCATACACAGCCTCGGTTGGATAGGCGATCACGCCTCCATTTTCAATCACCTCAGAAATTTCTGATGGGTCTAACTGCAACATGTATCGTTACCTTCAATAAAATTCAATAATTTAGCCATAAAAGAACTCACCGCCCCATCACTCGGGAGAGCTCGATCGGGAAGATTATACAGAGATTGTGAAGACGAATACATGAATAGAAATTATAGCCGAACAAATCTATTAATCAGACCAACAAGCCTGATAACAAGGATATTTAGACTGCTCTTTTATACTTGCATGTCTTCTTCGGACACTCTAAACGAGACCCTGCGGCACCTTTCCTCTCTATCAGGATGCCGAAACCACACTCGGGGCAAGCTTCGGCTACGGGTCGATAGTTCACTAAAAACTTACACTTAGGGTAACTACTGCAGGCATAAAAACTTTTCCCGAACCGACTAGTTCTCTGCTCTATTTTCCCAGTTTTACAACTTGGGCAAGCTATCTGATCTTCAGGCTCTTCCTGATCATGCTTTTCAATGTGCTTACAATCCGGGTAATTTGTACAACCAATAAAAATGCCAAATCGTCCAGACTTTACCGCCAGTTCATGACCACACTCGGGGCACTCTGAACCTGGGATAACTTGAGTCTCAATTGACTCATGTTGCACTAGTGGCCGGGTGTAATCACATACAGGATAACTATTACATCCAATGAACCCGCCATGTTTACTATGCCGAACCGATAGTTCACTGCCACACTTAGGGCAGAGTTCATACTCTTTCTCTAAAGCATGCTCATGGGAACTAAACAGTTGATCATCAATTTTAGACATGGGTTTCTCGGCTGAATCAGGTATTTGCCATTTTACCAAGCAAAGCCAAAACAGGGAAATGTCTTAGGAGATTAAATAGCACTAGGTTTATACAAACAACGTGAGTATATTGTATGCAAAAATACAATAGGATGAATCTTATGTTGCGCAAGTCAATTTTGGCTCTTGCGATAGCTCTCCCTGCTCTTGTAGGACTATCGGCCTGTAGTACCTCACCTCAAATCATCACAGACACGAGTTTATTACAGGAAATTACTCAAGCCTCAAACGAAAGTCTATTCGATGCCAGTAGCCCATTGCTTACTCAAGGTGCCTTCGAACAAGTCGTTTTCAGGTTAAATAATACAGCCAACTTATCTGAAGCCAACAGCCTACTCTACTATTTAAGAGCCTTTAGTTACTTCGGCCCAATAGATGATTTAGATGATAATAGCTTTGCATTGCTAACATCAGGGTTAAACAGCTTAGCTTCTACAGATGTTTTTGTTTCATCTGCCCGCCTGCAAGAGCAATTTGCCGTCACCCTGTATCGCTACTACGCCAACAACGAACAGGCGAGTGCATTAGCAAGATTAACCCCACTTCTCGATAATCAATTCATTCAACTTGCTGAGAGTGCCAGCGATCAAGAACATGATTACGCCCTATGGGAGACGCTTCGGGCTTACGGCTTGCTGCTCAATGTCGCAAGAAAAGACAGTGATGGTGAGCTTAATAAGGCACTACTTGATTTGGGATTAGATAAAACCTTATTGGCATTTGCTGGCTCAGATAACAGCATACGCAAGGATAAAGACTGGCCTAAGCGCAATGCTTACTGGGCACTAGGCCTATATCGTTTAGCGCTACCAGCCAGTGAAGATGCTAACGCCACGCAAGATGAAGCAGCTTTAGATAAGGCCGTAGCCGATATAGCGAGGCAAGATATCAGCGTCAGAGGCGATGCGGCAAAGGATGCCTACACCTTAGGCTATCACGTCAACTCATTTGCGGGATTAGAAGAGTGTGAGAAAAACAGTGATAGCTGCCGTATCCCTGAGCAGAGCGAAATACTGCCTATTGAACATCATTGCTCAGACAGCCTATTTATTCTTGCACAGGATTTGAACGAGCAGGAACTGGCCATCAGCTGTACTAAGCTCACCTCTCAGGAATCTAATTTCCACACTTTACTAGAAACCAGAGAGCAGCCAACGGCTAACGATTTTAATGATGCCCTCAGAGTCATCGCCTTCAAGAATTGGAGTCAATATAACGCTTACGGCCAGTTGTTATTCGATATCAGCACGGATAATGGTGGTATGTATATAGAAGGCACACCATCTAAGCCTGGCAACCAGGCAACTTTCTTCGCCTATCGTCAGTTCTGGATCCAACCTGAATTCGCCATCTGGAATCTCAATCACGAATATGTGCACTACCTGGACGGACACTTCATCAAGTATGGCGGTTTCGGTCATTTCCCGGAGAAGATGGTGTGGTGGTCAGAGGGCTTAGCCGAATACATCTCTAAGGGTAATGACAACGCCAAAACCTTAAGAATAGTGAAGAAGAAAATCGATGAGGCGCCGAGTCTGGAAGAGATCTTCGCCACCGAATATAAAGACGGTCTGGAGCGAACTTATAGCTGGAGCTATATGGCAATTCGATTCTTGGCCGAGAACTACCACGAAGACTTCGTTCAGCTGAGCCAATATCTTAAAACAGATTACTTCGAGGGCTATAACGAGCTACTTGCAGAATTAACTCAGCATCAAGATGAATTTAGCCGCTGGCTAGCGGAGCGAGCCGAGCAGTTTGATGATAGTGAAGATCAAGCTAAGCCTAGGCTGCACAAACAAAACCGCTACAGCTATCGTGATTACTTAGCCCCAGTGCACCTGATAAAGGATGATGCTCACAGGCATTATTAATCAATGAATATTGGAACCTAAGCTCATTTATGGGCTTAGGTCTGAGTGACACAGACCGAGAAATTTCGAGATTATGGAGCACATTTACGGCCAGACACAACCCCCCTCTAACGCTGTCCCTGCGCTCGGGAGCTAATGTGGATAAATAGTCTTATGAACCAAAGAGGTTCATGTATAAAGTCTATTTATTTCCATCCCTGGCAAATAGACATAAGTGTTCTGACCGCCACGGATGGTGGAAATGCCGATAAATGCCAAGAACATTTACGTCCGGACACAAATCCCCTCTAACGCTATCCCTGCGCTCGGGGATAAATACTTCCATGTATAAAAAAGGAGGCCTAGCCTCCTTTCTTTTTGTCACATGAAGTGAAGAGATAATTAGTGCTGATATAATTAGGAATGCAATCGACCATCAGGCTGCTCGAAGATAAGATCTTCCATTTTTTCATAAGCAGACTCATTACCTGGCGCATTAAATAACACCATAAGCACTACCCACTTGAGATCTTCCAATATTAACATCGGCTCATCGAGTTCCATGACACGGTCTATGACCATTTCACGTGTTATAACGCTTAGTACTTTTATCTGCTCTAGAAATAGAAGAAAACCTCTACACTCGACATCTAGCTTATCCATCTCATTCTGAGTATAAATTCTGAATGAGTGTTGAGCATGATCACACAGGTAAGGTGTATCTCCTTCCTGTAGCTCAGCTAAATGTTCAAGCCAAGAGATGGCTTTAATTATCTCGGACTGGTGAAAACCAGCACGGGTGAGCTCTTGTGTAAGCTCATCTTCATCCACTAAAAACTCTACTTCACTGTGAACATAGTTTTCAAATAGATACATGAGGATATCAAACATGGCTAGCTCCTCTTTAGTCTTATATAACCACCGGGTACTACAGCGACCCAACCTTGTAATTCAAGTTCAAGCATTTGCTCTAATACTAAATCTATGGCCTTTCCACTATGCTCAACCACATCATCTATTGTTGTGGTCTCATATCCTACACTAGCTAACAGTGAGGCAAATGGCAAATCTACGGCCTTAACCTCCTCTATATGGTGACGCCTTCTCAGTTCTTCAAGGTGAAAATCCGATAAAGCCGTAACTTCTTCTATTATATCGGCCACATTCTCTACAAGCTTTGCCCCATCTTTGAGAAGGTCATGGCAACCTTGACTCTGACCTGCCAGAATATTGCCAGGAACCGCGAACACTTCACGCCCCTGATCCAATGCCAGCTTAGCGGTAATCAGTGAACCGCTTTTTCTGCAGGCTTCTACCACTAAGGTACCTAGAGATAGACCGCTGATTATCCTGTTACGTTTCGGAAAATTACCAGCGAAAGGTTTAGTGCCAGGCCAAAACTCACTGACTATGGCTCCATGGTACTGAATTTTTTCATAAATAGTCCTGTGTCTGCGAGGATAGATCACATCGGTTCCCGTCCCCAAAACTGCCAAGGTTCTTCCGTCATTATCGATACATGCTTGGTGAGCAGAGCCGTCGATGCCCACGGCCATACCACTCACTACAGCAAAACCTAAACCTGTTATCTCAGAAGCCAACCGATAGGCTATCTGCAGTCCTGTTTGTGACGCGGCTCTGCTACCGACAATCGCAATACCAGGAAACTTCAACGCATGGAGCTCTCCTTTGACAAATATAATCGTTGGCGGATCGATTATCTGCTTGAGCAGATAAGGGTAGTCGGGATCGTCTAAGGTCAATATATAATGATTATCGGCAGCTTGTTGCCATGACAAGGCTGACTCTACTCGAGAAAAGTCAGGAATGAGTGAACGCTTGAGTAAACTCTCTGGTAGAGGAAGAGCGTCGGGTTCATGCTCTAACATCTGTCTGAGTTCCTCTACATCCATGTAGTTGAGCAGTTGTTGAGTCCGGGCGGGTCCTAACCCGGATACTGCACTAACAACCAGCCAGTCGACCAGTTTATCGGTAATTCCTTCACCTCAATATTTGTAATGAGCACCTTCAACAGATAATCCTTCACCTGCAATCAGTTTATTTATCCAATTCTAAGCTTTATTCACTACTATTTTATTCGCTGACAGTTTATTCACTGATAAGGAGTGCATCGGGTTTTACTAGCTTATCTTCGACTCTAACGGACCTCTCATTAACCATGATGAGTCCCATGCTGGTCTTGTCGAACACCTTGAACACCATCAACTTGCCTCGATAGATATCCGGCATCTTGATAGAGTTAGCGGAAGAGACACTCGACAACATATTCTCGTATGTACTTCGCTCTGTCGGTATTACAGGCTGACCATCACCATTAATCACTATATCTAGGCCATCTCTATAGATAGAGAAGACATGACCGGTTTCGACACCGTCCTCGCTGCCTTTATCTATATAAACAACATCGAGTTTACCCATCTCACGAAGATTCTTCTCAGAGGCTAGCACGGATGCAGGAGATGAAAGCTCGGCGGCTCTAGGCATAAAGTAAGCGGACATTAATGAGTCTTCTTCGATTGGCAGCACTCGGTTGCCTGCAACTGTTTCACGAAAATTACTCAGTAACTTAACTTTAGAAATCGAACCAGATTCGATGACACGACCACTGGCGGTTAATATCGCTTCGACACCAAGATCATCCCCATCCTTGCTGACAAAATCGCGACCTTGCTCATAGACACCGAATTTATCACCTAAGGTCAGCTCGGCTTGAATATAAATCACATCGCCAACAATATGATGCTTGGATTCACTCTCACCGCCTAACACCATAGGCTGAGTTTCAAACCAGTCACCATCTACTACCCTGTTCTGAATCAGATATGGTCTGATTAACGCAAGATCAATGGCTGGAATGGCTCCACCTTTAGGCATGATTCTGCCTGCAGGTGACTTACGAATATGAGGTTTAACGACCAGTCTAGGTTCACCGTCAATAAAGACTAAGGTCAGCCTGTCACCAGGATAGATGAGGTGGGGGTTGGCTATTTGAGGGTTGGCCCCCCAAAGCTTAGGCCAGCGCCAAGGATCTTTAAGGAAGTGTGCAGAGATATCCCAAAGGGTATCTCCCTTCTCCACCACATAGGAGTCGGGGTGCCCTGATTTCAATGTCAGAGTATCTGCGAACACAAAAGAGCAATTTAATAAAATTAAACCGAGTAAAATTAATCGTTTCATCGGGGTTCCCACGCTGTTTGTTCTCTATATAACAAACTCTTCCTTGCAGGAAGCACTCGAAAGATAAAACTAGTTTGGTGATATAGAGAGCTTTTGCTGTTATTGATTGCCACTAAGGATTAAAATTGACCCATTAGCTAAAGTCAGTATAACCAACTGATAAAGATTTGACAGACTTGTTAAGAGTTTAAGTATGAGTTTACTAAAAGTTTTACGTTTTCCCGATGAAAGATTACGCACGTTTGCAAAGCCTGTTACAGAGTTTAACACTGGCCTGCAAACTCAAATCGATAATATGTTCGAAACCATGTACGAAGAGAAGGGGATTGGCCTAGCTGCAACTCAGGTCGATTACCATAGACAATTGATTATCATGGATCTTCAAGATGAAGAAGAAAGACCAAAGGTCTTCATAAATTTGGAAATTGTTGCCAGCAGTGGCCACTTTTCCAATGAAGAAGGCTGTCTTTCAGTACCAGGGATCTATGCCGACATTGAGCGTGCCGAACATGTCACCATCAAGGCTCAGGATCGAGATGGTCATGAGTTCACTCTCGAAGCCGATGGCTTATTCGCCATCTGTTTACAGCACGAACTGGACCACCTTAAAGGCAAGTTATTTGTCGATTACCTGTCGCCCTTAAAGCGTCAGCGCATCAAGCAAAAGCTGGAAAAAGCCGCACGACTAGAAGCAAAACAGGGATAGCATTATCTTGAAACCATTAAATATCGTTTTTGCCGGTACTCCGGACTTCGCAGCTCGCCACCTTCAAGCACTGATAGACTCTGAACATAATGTTATTTGTGTCTATTCTCAACCAGATCGCCCCGCTGGAAGAGGCAAAAAATTACAAGCGAGTCCGGTAAAAACCTTGGCGTTAGAGCATGACATTCCTGTTTACCAGCCTAAATCCTTACGTAATGAAGCAGCTCAGCAGGAACTAAGCGGCTTAAATGCCGACCTTATGGTTGTCGTCGCCTACGGTCTAATCTTGCCACAAGTTGTTTTGGATACCCCCAAACTAGGTTGTATCAATGTCCATGGCTCAATCCTTCCCCGCTGGCGCGGCGCGGCACCGATACAAAGAGCACTCTGGGCCGGCGATAAAGAAACTGGTATCACCATAATGCAGATGGACTTAGGTCTGGATACCGGTGATATGCTTCTCAAGACTCAGCTTACTATCGAAGATGATGACACCTCAGGGAGCCTCTATGACAAATTGGCACAACAAGGACCGGATGCACTTATTCAAGCATTAGCTGGTCTGACAAATGGTGAACTCAAGGCCGAGAAACAAGATGAAACTCTGGCGAACTACGCCAAGAAGCTAAGTAAAGAAGAAGCTGAGCTGGATTGGGATAAATCGGCACTGCAGCTTTGGCGCGAAATACGCGCCTTTAATCCTTGGCCTATTAGCCACTTCAGTCACAATGATGCCAGTATCAAGATCAGACAGGCTAAGGTGAGTGAATCTATTAGCGATGCACCGGCAGGCACTATCATCTCAGCCGATAAGAACGGCATAGAGATAGCGACAGGTGAAGGGGTACTGAGTCTGCAGAACATGCAGTTACCGGGTAAGAAGCCACTGAGTGTCGGCGACATTCTTAATTCTCGCGGTGATTGGTTTACTCCAGGCACACGCTTAAAAAACAAAGAGGCTAGCTAATGAACTTGCGCGCACTGGCGGCAAAAGTCGCATTTCAGGTGCTTGAGAAAGGTACCTCGTTATCCGTCGCCCTTCCCGATCAACAGAAACACCTAGAAAGTGGCAAAGATAAGGCCCTACTTGCAGAGCTTAGCTATGGCGTGATGCGCCACCTGCCCCAGCTTGATAAGTTGGTCAGCGACTGCATGAGCAAACCATTGAAAGGCAAGCAGAGAATCGTTCACCAACTGCTGCTTATAGGTTGCTATCAACTCTACTTTACCCGAATTCCCAGCCATGCTGCGATTTCAGAAACTGCTGAAGCCTGCAGACAGCTTAAGTTTGAAGGCTTGGTTAAAGTAGTTAATGGTGTACTGCGTAACATTCAACGCCAAGAAAAGCCGCTGCCGACAGATAACGATACCTTAGCCTTCAACACCCCAGCCTGGATTGTTAAGCGCCTTAAAGCCGCTTACCCTGAAAATTGGCAAGAGGTTATCGAGCAGAGCCACCAGCGTCCGCCAATGTGGCTGCGCAATAATAAGTTGTCACAGACTCGGGATGAGTATCTTGCCACCTTAGCCGAAATAGAGATCCCGGCTTCTGCTGGCAAGAGCAGCGATGCTATCTTACTCGAGAGCCCGAGAGATGTAACACAGCTGCCAGGCTTCGAACAAGGTGCCGCTTCGGTTCAGGATGGTGCGGCTCAGTGGGCTGCCACGCTACTGGCCCCTAAAGATGGTGAGCTGGTACTCGATGCTTGTGCAGCGCCAGGGGGCAAGACTTGCCATCTATTAGAGCTGGCAAATATTCAGCTGGTCGCCGTCGATTTCGATGAGAAACGTCTCGAGCGTGTGCAACAGAATCTGGATCGCCTATCACTCGAGGCCAAGCTAGTTCATGGAGATGCTGCCGATATTGATTCCTGGTGGCAAGGTGACAAGTTCGATCGTATCTTACTCGACGCCCCCTGTTCGGCAACGGGTGTAATACGTCGCCATCCGGATATCAAGTGGCTAAGAAAACAAGCCGATATTGATGAGCTAGCCTCACTACAGAGTAAAATTTTAGATCATTGCTGGCAGTGGCTTAAGCCAGGTGGCACACTCCTGTATGCAACCTGCTCGATTCTCCCACAAGAGAATGAACAGCAAATCCGCTCATTCTTAGCAAGAGCCGATGACGCCACTCTAGTTCCTATCAGTGAACAGCCAAATTCCGACGATATCGGCTGGCAAATTACCCCGGGAACAGAGAATATGGACGGATTCTATTACGCTCGCCTAGTAAAGGGATAAAGTAAGGCCATGAAGATTATCATTTTGGGTGCGGGTCAGGTCGGTGGCACGCTGGCTGAGAACTTAGTCGGTGAAAACAATGACATCACAGTCGTCGATTACGACAAGACCCGGTTGCGTTCACTGCAGGACAAATACGATCTACGAGTCGTACTCGGCCATGGTGCTCACCCGGATGTGCTCAAGGAAGCAGGCGCCGAAGATGCCGATATGCTGATCGCCGTGACCAACAGCGATGAATGTAATATGGCGGCCTGTCAGATCGCTTATACCCTGTTTGGAACACCAACTAAAATTGCCCGGATCCGTTCGGAGCAATACTTAGCGCTTAAAGATAAGTTGTTTATCAATAGTGAAACCAAGCAAAGTGATAATCGAACTCGTGGTGGTTTCATTATCGATGAGCTTATCGCCCCAGAACAGTTAGTGACCTCCTACATCCGCCGCTTGGTGGAATACCCCGGAGCTCTACAGGTACTGGAATTTGCCGAGGGGCGCCTCAGCTTAGTCGCGGTAAAAGCCTATTATGGTGGCCCCTTGGTGGGTAATGCTCTCGCCGCCCTGCGCGAGCATATGCCTAATATCGATACCCGAGTCGCGGCCATATTCAGACAAGGCCGCGCAATCATGCCGCGCGGTACTACTATCATCGAAGCCGATGACGAAGTCTTCTTCCTTGCCGATAGCCGCCATGTACGCGCAGTGATGAGTGAGATGCAAAAGCTCGATAACTCCTACCGCAATATCATGATTGCCGGTGGTGGTAATATAGGAATGGGACTCGCCAAACAGCTGCAGCGCAATCACTCAGTCAAGCTTATCGAACATAGACAAGAGCGGGCCGAGGAGCTTTCCGAGCGATTGGAAAACACCACAGTATTTTGTGGTGATGCCTCAGATCAGGAGCTCCTGCTCGAAGAGCATATCGATCAGACCGATGTGTTTATCGCCGTCACCAATGACGATGAAGCCAACATCATGGCCGCACTACTCGCTAAGCGCATGGGTGCCAAGAAGGTAATGGTACTGATTCAACGTGAGGCTTATGTCGATATCGTTCAAGAAGCCAATATCGATATCGCCATCTCTCCTCAGCAAGCCACTATATCTGCACTCTTGACCCATATTCGTCAGGGCGATATCTGTAACGTCTACTCCCTACGCCGCGGAGCTGCCGAGGCCATTGAGGCCATAGCTCACGGCGATTCCAAGACCTCCAAAGTAGTAGGCAAGAAGATAGGTGATATTAAGCTGCCACCGGGTACAACTATCGGTGCCATAGTGCGGGATGAAGAGGTGTTGATGGCTCATGACAAGACAGTAATAGAACAAGGCGACCATGTCGTTCTCTTCTTGGTAAACAAGAAGTTTATCGGCGAAGTTGAGAAGCTTTTCCAGCCAAGCGCATTCTTCTTTTAATATTTGCCATCAGACACTTTTGAATAGCGGCTTGGCTTTACACTCGGTTTTACTGAGAATAATAGAGACCGGCCGCTCGTTTGTTTTTCAAAGGATTGACTCATGCTGAACTTTCGGCCACTGCTGTTTATTTTGGGCATATTTCTGTCGACCCTGACGGTATTTATGTTTATCCCCTTGCTCTTCGCGCTATTCTATAGTGAAGAAACCGTTGGTGCCTTCATGATCTCATCTCTGGTCACGGCCACGGTGGCTACCGCTTGCATGCACCAGGGAAAAAGTAAGCAGCTCAACCTTAATATTCGCGACATGTTCCTACTGACCAGCCTGACTTGGCTGATAGTCAGTGTTTTCGCGGCCATGCCCTTCACCCTCTATCACGGCATCAACTATACCGACGCCTTCTTCGAGACTATGTCGGGGATCACTACCACAGGTTCGACGGTATTATCAGGCTTGGACAGCATGGATCACAGCATATTGATCTGGCGATCCCTATTACAATGGCTGGGTGGCATTGGCTTTATCGTGATGGCCGTGGCTGTGCTACCATTTCTTAATGTCGGTGGTATGCGGCTGTTTAGAACCGAATCCTCCGACTGGAGTGACAAGGCAATACCCCGTACCCAAGATATGGCCAAGAACCTTTTCTACATCTATATCTTACTCACGGTACTCTGTGGATTCGCCTACCATATGGCAGGCATGAGCTGGTTTGAGGCACTCAACCATGCCATGACCACCCTCTCTACAGGTGGCTACTCCACTTCCGATAGTTCGATGGCAGCTTTCTCTGATAATGCCCATTGGGTCGGCATCGTCTTTATGGCCGCCGGTGGCTTGCCGATGCTGATGTTCGTCAACTGTATTCAACAGAGATCTCTGCTGGTATGGAACGACGCCCAGGTGAAAGGCTTCCTGCTATTCATCTTTACTGTGTCATCTTGCCTGGCGTTCTGGCTCTGGAACAGTCGCGAGATCCCCCTATCGATGCCATGCGTCTCGCTAGCTTCAACGTAGTCTCGGTTGTCACCACTACGGGTTACGGCTTAACGGATTACACCGCCTGGGGTGCGCTGGCCAATGTCATCTTCCTGTTCTTAATGTTTGCCGGTAGCTGCTCAGGCTCGACTTCAGGAGGCATCAAGATCTTCCGCTTTCAGATAGCCATCGCCATCATGCGTGAACAACTCAAGCAGCAGTTTCACCCTAACGGTGTATTCAAGGAACGCTATAACAACCGCCCCATAGGCGAAGATATCGTCCGCTCCCTAGTGACCTTTATTCTGCTGTTCATGTTCGTGATAATCGCACTTTCAGTCATATTAGTCATGACAGGACTAGATCCCACCACCAGTTTCACCGGCGCAATAACAGCAGTGACTAACGTAGGTCCTGGTCTTGGCCATATTATTGGTCCAGCGGGTAATTTCTCTAGCTTGCCCGACGTGGCCAAGTGGGCACTGGCCATAGGTATGTTGTTAGGACGCTTGGAAATACTGACGGTAGCGGTGCTGTTCCACCCAGGCTTTTGGAAATACTAGTTCGAAGTATTTTGGTCGATGATTGTTTAGATTTATTTTATTTGAGAGTTGCCCAGTAGATTTAGACTTTATTCATATCTATCGCCTGCAGCGTGCGCATGTACAAGCACTTCTGTGACACGCTGCAAGCACAATCCCTGTGAGCTCTGCGACAACATCCCTGTTGCCGAAGGTCACAGCCGCGCTTATACTAGGTAATGCCCCTTCTTCGATTAGGCAGTTAGTGTAAACACTGACAAAATGGAAACTCTACATTCTGAATCCTCTCCAAGATTTTCACGTATTAATAAGTTTGTTCGGAGACTCTCTGACATCTGTTATAAGTTTTATCAAAATAGACTGAAGATGACTTGATGATTTATCTAGACTTTGATGAGTTGTATAACTCTCAACGTCCGTAGCTATTTTTCGAAAATTAGTAAATTCAGTTTTAAACTCTTTATAATTAGGGATTAATGAAGGTAAGTAAATAATAAATAAATTACCAGACAAATTAAACTTCGTAGTAAGCTGATTTATATAAAGTTTATATTTATCCCTTAACTCCATGTTATCAACAGTTACAGGGCATATAAAGATCTTATGTTGACACTGACATAGCTCATCAAGCATCTCATTCATCTCACATAACAGCCCAAGCACCTCTTCTTTTTTATCAAGTCGTCGCTCCTCGGACTTCATTAAAGCATTATGTTCATGGTCTTTTTTCTGCCGTGCATAGAAACACACCTGAACAATTGATACTGTAATAACAGCTAGAGCTCCAGTTAAAAGAGTACCTAAGAGTTCTTTCTCTTCAATAAATGCATAAATTTGAGACCTGCACATTATTAAAGAAACAATAATTAGAAGGCTCCCTGTCGCTAACAAATGTTTAAGTACCCTCACACACTTCCACTCCTTCCTAACCTCAACAAATAATTAGCTATTCTGATAGTAATTACTTACATAAATTGACGAGTAGAAATTATAACATATTGAGAAAAAGCAATATTTCATAGGGAATATATATTAAAAATGCACTACGTCACTCAAAAGGGTCACGTCGAAGAAACATATAAACCCGTTGGAAGTTGCCGAAGTTTGTTGAAGTAAATAGCGTGATTACCACATGAATGTGGCAAGAGCTTTCGGGGGGGGGGGGGGGCTTTGATGCCCCATCGGAAGCGTTAGCTATTTTCAAAAACAAAAGAAGGAACACAACTTCGCCGGAGCGTCATAGGTGGATGCAGTCCTCCTTGCCCGGGTGTGGGTTGGAAATCCACGACCTTTATCAAGCAAAGCTTGATTTATAAAAAGCTAAACGTTATTTAGCTAAACTAACCAAATGATCGGCATAGACTTTAACGTCATCCCAGTCGGTGTAGTCGATCACCGATTTAGGGTCTGTTGGGCCATCTGTCATCTTCATGATCATCTGAATAGCGAGTCTGTCCCACCAGCGCCATGAGGGGTAATCAACCTTGCCGGCGATCACTTTAACGTCCTTGGGTTTCCAGGGGGAAAGCTCGATGAATTTCTGCAGATACTTGTTATTCTCCGGGATGCGCTTCTCGGGATTACGAGCGACAACATTAACGCTGTAAAAACTGCTGGGAATGCTATCTAAGGCTGCTTGATGTTCAGTGGCAAAGGCGAATACTGATTTATCATAGCTACCGTAAAGTACACAGGCACCTAAAGCGACGCAGTCATATTGTGACCAATCCAAGCCACTTTGCGTCGCCTCACTGATATGCATCACAGTGCATCTGTTTCCGCTGCTTTCAATTTGTTCGGCGACGGCGCGGCTGATTCTGGCGGTATGACCACCTCTGGAGTAGTAAAGTACCAGTACTGACTTCATCGATATGTCCAATTCAAAACTATTTTCAGCGCGTATTGTTGCAGCAAGTCATTTTATAAACACAGGAATTGATCACAAATTAGCGCTAGCTCATATAAATAGAAGTTAGAATTGAGATCTGTAGCCAAGTTAGTATCATTGTCTTAGCTAAACGGCTCAATTAGAATAAACTAATCCAAGAGTGAAGTGAGTACAGATATGCAAAAAGATATCGATGTAAATGCCATGGTGACCAATGCAGAGAATGCGGCTAAATGGCTAAAAGCGATTGCCAACCCAAATCGATTGATGATCTTGTGCCTACTGCTGGATAATGAATTAAGTGTGACTCAACTAAATGAGACCATCCCGCTGAGCCAATCAGCCCTGTCTCAGCATCTTGCCGTTTTAAGAACACAGGATCTGGTGTCTACACGTAAGAGCTCCCAGGTGGTGTATTACTCACTCAAGAATGAACAGGTCACTGAAATCATCTCGATCATGCATAAGCAGTTTTGTACATAATTCTTTTGGATAAGTTTATACAGCAAAATGCCAGTCACTCGACTGGCATTTTTAGTTTTCATCACAGCTAGAACTATCTATCGGTAAAAGCCTTGGCGAACTCTTCGACTTGATCCCAGTTGGTAAACTCATAAGTCCCAGAGGTATCCATTGGCGACCCCTTGGTCATCTACTGTTTATTGTTAACAGCTAACCCTATTTATCGGTGAAAGCTTTAGCGAATTCTTCAACCTGATCCCAGTTGGTAAACTCATAAGTCCCAGAGGTATCCATTGACGCCCCCTTGGTCATCTACTGTTTATTGCTAATAGCTAACCCTATCTATCTGTGAAAGCTTTAGCGAATTCTTCAACTTGCTCCCAGTTGGTAAACTCATAGGTTCCAGACGTATCAGTCGGTCCCTTGGTCATCCACATGATAAAACGTATCATGCTCTTATCGAAGAAACGGTACTTAGGATAATCGATCTTACCGGCGAAAACGCCTAACTGCTGTGGTTTCCATAAAGAAAGCGATAGAAACTTCTTCATATAAGGATTGGTTTCCGGGGTGTTCTTCTCCGGTTTCCTGGCAACTACATTCACTGTAAAGAAGGCATTCTTCTTGGCATTAAGTACGGCTTGATGACGGTTGATATACTGATACAGTTCCGGTCTGTGCTTACCATAACGGATACTGGCACCAATCAAGATCTTATCAAAGTAAGAGAGGTTTAAACCTTGGGCCTCTTCCAGTGAAGCTAAAGTCACACTATCACCCGCACCTTCACTGATCCCCTGCACAAGCTCACAAATTGCTTTTGTTTGGCCATCGACGGTGGAGTAGATAATTAACGTATTGCTCATCAGCTTTCCTGAATAATAAAGGTAGAAATACCAGCGGCCACTTATGGACCATAAGTCTATATCAATTAAATAAAAATGTAGCCAATAAAGCTATAAGGTAAAGGTTTAATTCGACCCTAATTTCGCCAAAAAGTAGGCGTAAACAAGACTAAAAGCGTAAAAACTTCGAGTCGGCCAAACAACATGGCTAACAAGAGTATCCATTTAGAACCATCATTGATACTGGCATAGTTACTTGCCACTTCACCTAAACCTGGGCCTAAGTTATTTAGGCAAGCCGCGGTGGCGCTAAAGGCGGTGATATTATCCATCCCCATCCCCATCAATGCCAGCATGCAGATAACAAAAACCAGGGCGTAAGCAGAGAAAAAACCCCATACCGCATCTATGACGCGCTCGGGTAAGACTTTATTGCCGATCCGAATCGAGAACATGCCTCTGGGGTGTACCAGACGTTTAAGTTCACGGGAGCCCTGCTTGAGTAACAAGATCATCCGCATCACCTTGATACCGCCGGCAGTCGAACCGCCACAGCCGCCGATAAAGCTAGAGAAGATGAGTAACATAGGCAGAAACAGCGGCCACATGTGGAAACTCTCGGTGCCGAATCCAGCCGTTGTCGAAATTGACACCGCCTGAAATAGGGCATAATCGAAGGTCTCTTCCGGAGAATCATAGATCCCCGAGTGATAGAGAGTCGCAAAGCAGATCGCAGTCAACGCAAGCTGCACTATAATCAGCACCTTAAACTCGGCGTCTTTAAAGTAGACTCTGAGGTTAATACCGCGACGGGTGAAGGCAGCAAAGTGAAGGCTGAAATTGAGCGCTGCTATTAAGAGAAAGACCACACAGACCATGTTAATTGCCGGGCTATCGAAATGGCCGATACTGGCATCATAGGTAGAGAAGCCGCCGATGGCGATAGTTGAGAAAGAGTGGCAGATAGCATCGAAGACATTCATTCCCGCCACCCAGTAAGAGAAGGCACAGGCGACTGTCAGTAAAAAATAGATATACCATAAAGCCTTAGCTGTCTCGGCTATCCTTGGGGTCATCTTACTGTCTTTCACCGGACCAGGCATCTCGGCGCGATAGAGCTGCATTCCACCGATACCAAGTACAGGCAGAATGGCGACGGCCAAGACAATGATCCCCATACCACCCAGCCATTGCAGCAGATGTCGGTAGAAAAGTATGGCTTTGGGTAGAGAATCTAAGCCTACAATCACAGTGGCACCTGTGGTGGTTAAGGCCGAGAAAGACTCAAAGAAACTGTCAGTAATAGATAAGTCTGGCTGACTGGAAAAAATAAAGGGTACCGCACCAATAGAACCTAGCACCCCCAAAAAAGCACCACCAAGAGGAAGCCTTCACGGGTACGAAGATCTTTTTTGTGCCTTCGATTGGGATACCAGAGCATGAAACCAAGAAATAGACTCAACACAAACGCCTGAATAAATGCGGTACCGCCTCCATCCTTATAGATCACCGCAACCAGAGCTGGCGGGAGCAGAGATAGGGAAAACAAGCCCATAAGCATACCTGTTATTCTTATTATCGTTCTATATTGCATCTAGGCCTATCTATTATTCATTAGCGAAACTCACTCCCCATAAGAAGAGAGCGAGGAAAGCGCACATTTTGTTATTTTCGCACATTTCGATAACCCAGCACAGAGACAAATCATCGTGCTCACTCATCATTAATGCAACTGGTATAAACCTCTTAAGCCAGAGATCACTCCAGCTCAAAGTTCGCTTTGAGCTTTCCCTGACTCATGGTGGCTAAATCAGTATTGAGTTTGTCTTGATGCCGTTTAGGAAGCTCAAAAGTCACCAGAACCTTATCGGTAAAGGATCTGTCCGATATCACGCCGTCACTCTGCTTAAGCAGATACTCCACATCCTGAAGCTGGCTATAATCACACTCCAATAGCCCCGGATAACGGATCTGTTTAAGCTCAGTTTGTAACTGAGTCAGTCCTTGTCTGATACCCGAACTATAGGCCCTGACTAACCCACCCACTCCGAGCTTAGTACCACCGAAGTAACGCACCACAATGGCGCCTATCTCACCCACACCAGATCCCTGTAAAGTCGCCAACATGGGACGCCCGGCACTTCCAGCTGGCTCCCCATCATCACTGGAACCGATAGCCATGCTGTTACCCGGTGCTGCATTTACGAACGCATAGCAATAATGGCTGGCCCCAGGATACTCGACCTTAATGTTAGTAAGCGCACACTTCAGCTCTTCATCAGACTGACAGTGAAAAAGAAAAGAGATAAAGCGACTATGCTTTATCTCTTCTTCTACTACTATGTCGACAGATGGGATCTGATAACTATCAATCATTAGCCTAAGCCACAATCACGAGTCATATTCTCGTTTCTATCGGCATGAACGATGACATTATCTTCGATGCGAATGCCGCCGAATGGACGTAACAGATCTATGGTATTCCAGTTGATCTGTGCCTGACGTTTATCTTGCTTTAAGCCATCGAGCAGAGAGTCGATGATGTAGATGCCAGGCTCTATGGTCAGCACCTGGTTCACGGCAAGAGTACGGGTACAACGCAGGAAGGGATGCGCATCTGGTGCGGCAATATGAGTGCCGCGTTCATCATGAAGATAGCCACCCATGTCGTGGACTTGTAGCCCTAACATGTGGCCTAACCCATGGGGGTAAAAGACACTGGTGATACCCTGCTCGACTAAGCTCTCGACATCCCCTCTGGCCATATTAAAATCCAACATGATCTGGGCAACTTTCTTATGAGTCTCAATATGTAAATCAACATATTTGACTCCCGGCCTCATCATATCCACAAGCTCAAGTTGCGCCTTGTTCATCGCCTCGATCAACTCGCTGAAGATATTTTTCTCGAAGGCGTAGGTGCGGGTAATATCCGAGGCATAACCAAAGAAATTTGCCCCGGCATCGATAAGAAAGGATTTTCTCGGATGAGGACTGGCATGTTCAAGCTTAGTGTAATGCAGAATCGAAGCATTCTGGTTAAGCGCGATAATATTACCGTAAGGCACTTCGTTCTCGCCCTGACAAGAAGCTGTTAGGTATTCCTGCTGGATCTCAAACTCGCTGCCACCATTATAGAAGGCCTTTCTAGCCGCTACGTGACCATGTACAGCTATCTCGTTAGAGCGTCGCATACACTCGAGCTCATATTGAGTCTTGGTCGCTCTATGGTAATGAAGGTAACTCATCACTGCATCTGGATTTCGAGACTTAAACCCAAGTACCTCGGCAACATCTAAGTGTTCCCCTATATAGGCCCAGTTTGCGATATCTTTTGGCAGTAACTCGGCAACCTTATCGGCTTTAGTCAGCAGTTTGATCTCAACATGCTCGCTCCAGAATGCATCGGGAACATCGGCAACCTTATGCCAGAAATCTACCGGACGAAAGAAGATCAATTGCGGCTTATCCCGGCCATTGACTAACAACCAACAGTGAGGATTATCCAAGATAGGTAACCAGGCCTTAAAGTGCGGATTAACCTTAAAAGGGTAATCCATATCGTCTAAAAACTGACGATGAGGTTGGCCTGAATGGATCACCAGACCAGATAAATTTTCTCGGGTAACTATGTCCGCCACACGACGGTTCAGTTCGGTGATATGAGCAAGATAATGGCTAGCGAGCTGATCCATGAGTGACTTCCTGTTGTTAGTTGTTCTTATTATTAAAGCATAGTAAGTATCTGACTCGCTTTTCAGCGTCACTTAACTAGACTATTTATGCCTGTTCAGCATCTAAAAACAGTCTAACATAAAGCTTAAAAAGACCTCCACCAAAGCGTCAATCAAACGAGTGTTTAAATTGGGTGTTGTAATTTATCCAAATTCGTCGCACACTGAGTAGTAACTGGTCAGATGATGACCTGCGCTGAGATAGAAAAATAACCCCTAGTTAATAATATTCAAAGACGGGTATCACGCAAAAGGAAGCAAGCAATGATCTACCAAAGTCCTACGATTCAGGTTGAGTTACTTGAAGATAATATCGCTCGGCTATGCTTTAACGCACCGGGTTCAGTCAACAAGCTAGATAGAGAAACGATTGACTCTCTTAACGCTGCACTCGATGCAATCAAGCAAAATTCAGACATCCAAGCTTTAGTCCTGACTTCAGGTAAAAGCGCCTTCATCGTTGGCGCCGACATCACTGAATTTTTAGGCTTGTTCGCCCAAGACGATAGCGTGCTACTACCTTGGATAGCAGAAGCGAATGTCGTATTTAATAAGTTAGAAGATCTTCCCTTTCCGACTATCTCAGCCATCAACGGCTTTGCACTAGGTGGTGGTTTCGAAACCGTACTAGCAACCGATTTCCGTATTGCCGATACTACGGCAAGAGTGGGATTACCTGAGTCTAAGCTAGGATTGGTTCCTGGTTTTGGTGGTACGGTTCGCCTTCCGCGTCTAATCGGTACAGACAACGCCCTCGAGTGGATCACTAGCGGTAAGGACCAACGTCCGGAAGCGGCACTTAAAGTCGGCGCTATCGACGCTATCGTTGCACCAGAGAATTTACAAGCTTCAGCGATTCAGATGCTGAAGGATGCCGTCGCAGAAAAACTCGACTGGCAGAGTCGCCGCGCTCGCAAGCAGGCGCCACTTACATTACCTAAGCTAGAAGCCATGATGTCATTCGCCACGGCGAAAGGCATGGTCTTCAAGATAGCGGGCAAGCATTACCCTGCACCTATGACAGCCATCAGCGTCATAGAGCAAGCAGCAAACCTTAAGCGAGATGAAGCTCTTAAGATAGAGCATCAGGCTTTTGTTAAGCTAGCCAAGACAGACGTGGCTCAGGCATTGATTGGTATCTTCCTCAATGACCAGTTAGTCAAAGGCAAGGCTAAGAAGGCCGGTAAACTGGCTAAGAAAGTAGACACAGCCGCCGTACTGGGTGCTGGCATCATGGGTGGCGGCATCGCCTACCAGAGCGCCAGCAAGGGCACTCCTATTGTCATGAAGGATATCGCACAGCCAGCTCTGGAGTTAGGTCTGGGTGAAGCATCTAAGCTGCTTGCTGCACAGATTAAACGTGGTCGTTCCACACCAGAGAAGATGGCTAAGGTGCTTAACAACATCACAGCGACTCTGGACTATACCCCGGTTAAAGATGTCGATGTTGTTGTCGAAGCCGTTGTCGAACATCCTAAGGTCAAGTCAATGGTACTGGCCGAAGTTGAGCAGCATGTTGCCGACGATGCCATCATCACCTCTAATACTTCTACTATTTCGATCAATCTGCTGGCTAAGGCGCTAAAGAAGCCTGAACGTTTCTGTGGCATGCACTTCTTCAACCCGGTACATAAGATGCCATTGGTTGAAATTATTCGTGGTGAGAACAGCTCGGAAGAGACTATCGCGACTGTAGTAGCTTACGCCAGTAAGATGGGTAAGACACCTATCGTAGTGAATGATTGCCCTGGTTTCTTCGTTAACCGTGTGCTGTTCCCTTATTTTGCAGGCTTCAGCGGCCTACTCGCCGATGGTGGTGATTTCGCCGCTATCGATAAGGTGATGGAGAAGCAGTTCGGTTGGCCAATGGGCCCAGCATACCTGCTCGATGTTGTCGGTTTAGATACAGGCCATCACGCACAGGCTGTTATGGCTGAAGGCTTCCCTGACCGCATGGCGAAAGAAGGCAAAGATGCTATCGATATCATGTTCGAGGCGGAACGCTTCGGTCAGAAGAATAGCAAAGGTTTCTATGCTTACTCAGTCGACCGTCGTGGCAAGCCGAAGAAAGATGTCGATGCCGTTAGCTATGAACTGCTAGGTGCCGAATTCGGCGAGCTTAAGCAATTCGAATCAGATGAGATCATCGCCCGCACTATGATCCCTATGATCATAGAAACCGTGCGTTGTCTCGAAGAAGGCATTATCGCTTCACCCGCTGAAGCGGATATGGGTCTGGTTTACGGCTTAGGTTTCCCACCATTTCGAGGCGGTGTATTCCGTTATGTAGATACCATGGGCGTCGCAAACTTCGTCGCTCTTGCCGATAAATATGCTCACTTAGGTGGCCTATATCAAGTAACAGATGCCATGCGTGAACTTGCCGCAAACAATGGCAGCTACTACCAGTCTAAATAAGTGGGAAGGAATAATACAATGAAACAAGCAGTTATCGTAGATTGCATCCGTACTCCCATGGGCCGCTCTAAGGCTGGAGTATTTAGAAATGTACGTGCAGAGACTCTCTCTGCTGAACTAATGAAGGCCCTGGTTGAACGTAACCCTAAACTGGATCCTAATACCATTGAAGACGTGATCTGGGGCTGTGTGCAGCAGACTCTGGAGCAAGGCTTCAATATCGCCCGTAATGCATCACTGCTTGCGGGTCTGCCTAAGCAGATTGGCGGCGTGACCGTTAACCGTCTATGTGGTTCATCTATGGATGCCCTGCACCAAGCCGCGCGCGCCATCATGACAGGCCAAGGTGATACGTTTATCGTCGGTGGTGTCGAGCACATGGGTCATGTACCTATGAATCATGGTGTCGACTTCCACCCGGGTCTTGCCAGTAATGTCGCTAAGGCATCGGGCATGATGGGTCTAACGGCTGAGATGCTAGGTAAAATGCACGGCATCACACGTGAGCAGCAAGATGAATTTGCAGTACGTTCACATAAACGTGCTCATGCAGCCACAGTCGAAGGTCGCTTCGCCAATGAGATCCACCCAATCGAAGGTCATGATGCCAATGGTGCCTTGATCATGGTTGAGCATGACGAAGTTATCCGCCCTGACACGACCATGGAATCTCTATCAGGACTTAGACCTGCTTTCGATCCAGTTAACGGTACTGTAACAGCGGGGACATCCTCAGCCCTGTCCGATGGTGCTTCTGCCATGCTGGTTATGGAAGAAGAGAAAGCCAAGGCTTTAGGCTTACCAATTCGTGCTCGTATCCGCTCAATGGCTGTCGCAGGTTGTGATGCAGCCATCATGGGTTATGGTCCGGTTCCGGCGACTAAGAAAGCACTGGAACGCGCAGGCCTGACTATCGATGACCTTGATGTTATCGAACTCAACGAAGCCTTCGCCGCCCAGTCTCTGCCTTGTGTGAAAGAGTTAGGCTTAATGGATGTTGTCGATGAGAAGATTAACCTCAACGGCGGAGCTATCGCCCTAGGCCATCCATTGGGTTGCTCCGGTACGCGTATCTCTACAACGCTTATCAACCTGATGGAAAGCAAAGATGCAAAATATGGTCTTGCGACCATGTGTATCGGTTTAGGCCAAGGTATCGCAACGATATTCGAAAGACCTTAGGTTTACCATCAAATAAAACTTGTTAACGAAGTTAACCTTAAAAAAAACCTAAGCGTATTTAGCTTAGGTTTTTTTGTTCCACGTGAAACATATCTACTGCAAGTTCCTGAAAATGCTCCCACAAACAGATCGACCTCCCCTTGAATAATTAATCAAAACCTGTCAAAACTAGTCTTCCTCAAACAACTTTGGAATCAAGATATGGAACTGGTATTACTGGCAGATAAGCCTAAAGCGATTCCACAAATTGCTAAATGGTATAGCGATGAGTGGGGACACATAAGTAACGACAGTAGTCGATCAACTTCAGCGTTAGAAACTAAGCTGAATGGTTATCTCAATACAGACAAACTCCCCTTAATGCTTTTGGCTACAGTCAATAACCAGATGGTTGCAACGGCTCAATTGCGTTTTCAGGAGATGACCACTTACCCTGAAACCTCACATTGGCTCGGCGGCGTTTACGTCGATAAGGCTCACAGAGGGAAAGCCATTGGTCAGTCCCTGATTAATGGCATCTTAGATTTAGCCAGACGACACCAGGTGAGCGAACTCTATCTACAAACAGAAGATCATTCAGGTGGCCTGTATAAGAAGATGGGCTGGAAAGCCGTCGAACAGGTGACCTATCACGGAGTGAAAGTACTGGTGATGAAATTGAAGGTGAATGAGCGAGTTTGCGAAGAGCAGAAACGAGCATGACGCCTGCAATCGATGCACTAAAGAAAGCTAAGGTAGAGTTCACCATTCATGAATATCACCATGAACCGGGTTGTGATTCCTATGGGTTAGAGGCGGCAGAAAAACTAGGTCTGCAACTTGAACAGGTATTTAAGACCTTGGTCGTGCAACTCGATGGCAAACAGCTTGTGGTTGCCATAATTCCCGTCGCCTCAAAACTCAGTATGAAACTCATAGCCAAGGCAGCGAACGCGAAAAAAGCGGTCATGGCCAATGCCGATGATGTGCAAAGATCCACGGGTTATAAATTGGGAGGCGTCAGTCCAATCGCCCAGAAGAAAGCCCTAAAGACTTACATAGACATCAGTGCAGAGAATCACCCACAAATATATGTCAGCGGCGGTCAGCGAGGATTAGATATCGAACTAGCGCCAGAGCAGCTACAACAGATGACTAAGGCACAAGTATCTCCCCTCACGAGTGAATTGAAATCCTAAGCCCTACTTTCACAAAATCCCCCTCAGAGCTTGGATAAAGCTTTTTGCTGGAGTAATATTAGTCACTCTTTACAAGCACGCCTCACCTCTGATTTCAGTAGGTTTGATGGCAGATATATGGTTGAGGAATTATGAGCGACCGAGTGAGTGATACGATTATCGATGGCATGAATCAGGCCGACCATCATTTAGATGCCATTGGGCTCAGATGTCCGGAGCCCGTTATGATGGTGCGTAAATCAGTACGAAAAATGGAAGCTGGCGAGACTCTGCTGATTGTCGCAGATGACCCTGCCACTACACGCGATATTCCCAGCTTCTGTGAATTTATGGATCATAAGCTACTCTCGAGCAGTACAGATAAAACCCCTTACCAGTATTTAATCCAAAAAGGTCTCTGAACTGAAAGCCCTAACTACATAAAGGAATCATCTATGTCGACACTCATTGCCATCGGGTTTAAACCCATTAAGCAGAAGCCTATGACACTCGTTACTAAGGCGAATGTCACCTGCAACCATGGCGTCGAACAGGATTTCTTCGGCCGACCAGGAAAACGACAAGTCACCGTAATGTCTAAAGAGCAATGGCAAACCGTCTGCGCTGAACTAAATACCATGCTACCTTGGACGACCCGTAGAGCGAATCTACTGGTGGAAGGACTGAGTTTTACTCCGGCACACGTCGGCAAGATACTCCAGATAGGTGAACTCAAGCTGGAAATCACCGGCGAGACAGACCCATGCAAGAAGATGGAAATAGCCCATGCAGGACTCGAAGCCGCATTAAGACCTGATTGGCGCGGCGGTGTCACCTGCCGGGTATTAAACGATGCGGAGATAAATACAGGAGATTCCGTTCTGCTGAGCTAAACCAAGCTTACCTGTAAAAGCAGACTCGATGACAGGCTTAGCTCTGTTCATCGAGTTGAATTAGTCCAGACACTCTTCTTTCTCTTTCTTGCTAACCAACAGCAAGACCAATTTTCAAAACAAACTCGTTTATGGCAAGTATCAAAAATCCTGCTTAGAACCTCTCCTGCTAATTTCCCGATAAGCTTAATCATAAATCGAGTCTTGAACCCAATCTGAGTTAACAATTTGCTACACGATATTTGTTTTACCAGTCCCTTAAATATGCGATAAAAGACAGGTAAAAACCCAACGAAAATAAAGCATAAAAAACACAAGCGTCACAAAAATAACAACTCAGCTCGCTTTAAGAAAAGTCTGGCACAATCAACAGAGAATAATTATTGCCAACAGTTTTAGATTAGAAGAATAAATCAGGGATTAAAATGATAAAACATAAGTTAACTCCGCTATGTGCAGCAATCGCACTTAGCTTAAGTTTGCCGATAATGGCAAGCGAATCGACCTCAGACAAAGAACCTAAGTGGCAGGTAAATGCACCGACTAACGCCCCCTTTGAACAGGTTAAGATTGATGTATCAGAAGGCACCTGGATGAACATCAGTGTCAGTCCAAATGGTAAAACTATCGTGTTCGACATGCTGGGTGATATCTATCAGATCCCCATGCAAGGTGGTGAAGCTAAAGTACTAGCCAAAGGCATAGCCTGGCAGATGCAGCCAACATACAGCCCGGACGGAAAGTATATCGCCTTCACCTCCGATGAGAATGGTGGCGATAATATCTGGATCATGGATGCCGATGGCAGTAATCCAAGAGCCCTAACGGACGAAACATTCCGCCTGCTCAATAGCCCAGCCTGGAGCCCAGATTCACAATACCTGGTCGCGCGTAAGCACTACACAGGATCTCGTAGTCTAGGTGCCGGAGAAGTCTGGCTATATCATGTGGCAGGCGGCGAAGGCATTAAACTCACCGAGCGCCCTAACGAACAGAAAGATCTGGGCGAACCCGCCTACTCTCCGGATGGCCGCTACATCTACTTTAGCCAAGATGCCACTCCGGGTAAGACATTCCATTACTCGAAAGATTCGGTCAAGGGCATCTATAAGATCAAGCGCTACGATACCGAAACCGGTGACATAGAAGTATTAGTCCAAGGTACAGGTGGCGCCATACGGCCGACCCCTAGCCCGGACGGCACTAAACTAGCCTATATCAAGCGTGACGGATTTCAGTCTTCTCTGTACCTGCTCGACCTCAAATCAGGCAAGAAAGAGAAGCTATACGGCAAGCTAGACAGAGATATGCAAGAGACCTGGGCCATTCACGGTGTCTATCCGACCATGAGTTGGACCGCCGACAACCAAGAGATAGTCTTCTGGGCTGGCGGTAAGATTAACAAACTAGATGTTGAGTCCAAATCAGTTAAACAGATCCCCTTCTCGGTAAAGACCGAATTGGCAGTTCAACCTGCGGTACGATTCGAGCAAGACCTTGATAAGGATGTGTTCGACGTCAAGATGCTGCGTATGGCTCAAGTTTCACCCGATGGTAAGAAAGTCGTTTATGAAGCTCTGGGCAAGCTGTGGATTAAGAACTTATCTAATAAATCTGACAAGCACAGCCGCCTCACTAAGCTAGATTCAGACCTGAGGGAGCTGTATCCCCAGTGGTCTCGTGACAGCAAAAGTATCGTGTTTACCACCTGGGATGATCAGCAACAAGGTACCGTTAAAGTTGTCAGTGTCAGAAACAAGCGCAGCAAAACCCTAACCAAGGAGCCAGGTAAATATGTAGAACCCACCTTCTCCCCGATGGTTATTTCGTGGTTTACCGTAAAGCTAAAGGCGGTTTTATCACACCGAAAACCTGGTCTCAGGATACTGGACTCTATAAGGTAGATATCAAAGGCAAACAAAATACCCGAATCACGCCCGACGGTTATCAGCCACAGTTTGGTGCCGACTCAGGGCGTGTCTACTTTATGGATCAAGGTGAGACCCCAGAGTTCGCCTCAATAAACCTGGATGGCTTCCAGAAGCGAGTTCACTACACCAGCAAGCTAGGTACAGAGTTTCGCATATCTCCCGATGGAAAGCAGCTAGCTTTCGCTGAACGCTTCAAGGTCTGGGTTACCCCATTCGCTAAGCACGGCGAGACCATAGAGATAGGTCCTAAGGCGAGTAACTTACCTGTCAGCCAGTTGAGTGTACGTGCCGGTGAGAGTATTAGCTGGAACGGTAACAGCGATCAACTCTACTGGACCTTGGGCCCAGAGCTGTATCAGATGCCAGTAGATACAGAATATAAAAATCAGCGTAAAACCAAGGGTGATGAGCAAACTAAGTCAGATATAGCTAAGGTCGAACCTAAGACCACCGATCTAGGATTCACTCAGAAGGCCGATGTTCCACGTGGAACAATTGCCTTCGTCGGGGGCAAGATCATCACCATGGAAGATGACAAGGTGATTGAGAATGGTGTGGTGATCGTCAAGGATAATAAGATTATCTCTGTCGGTGACGCATCGACTGAAATCCCTGGTGAAGCAACAATCATAGACATCAAAGGCAAGACCTTGATGCCAGGCCTATTCGATGCACATGCACATGGCGCACAAGGTGAAGATGAAATTATCCCTCAGCAAAACTGGGAACTCTACTCGAACCTGTCTCTGGGTGTCACGGCTATCCATGATCCGTCTAACGATACTACAGAAATATTCGCCGCTTCCGAGCAACAGAAAGCGGGTAATATTGCCGGCCCACGCATCTTCTCGACTGGTACCATTCTCTATGGAGCCAATGGTCCCGGCTACACATCTCACATAGATTCATTGGAGGATGCTAAATTCCACCTGGAGCGTCTGAAGAAAGTCGGTGCATTCAGTGTGAAAAGTTATAACCAGCCACGTCGTAATCAGCGTCAACAAGTCATAGCGGCCGCTCGTGAACTCAAGATGATGGTAGTGCCTGAAGGTGGCAGTTTACTACAACATAACCTGACCATGATTGTCGATGGTCATACGGGTATCGAACATTCATTACCAGCGGCATCTATCTACAACGACATAAAGCAACTCTGGAGTCAGACTGAAGTCGGTTACACCCCGACTCTCGTCGTCGCCTATGGCGGAATCTCGGGTGAGAACTATTGGTACGATAAGACAGATGTGTGGGCACACCCAAGACTGTCCATGTATGTACCAAGTGATCTATTAGATGCCAGATCCATGAGACGCCCTACCGCACCGGATGAACATTACAACCATTTCAATGTTGCTCGTGTGGCCAATGAGATGAATGATTTGGGTGTTAAACCAAATATAGGTGCCCATGGTCAACGTGAAGGTTTAGCGGCTCATTGGGAGATGTGGATGTTTGCCCAAGGTGGCATGAGCAACCTCGAGGTGCTCAAGACTGCAACCATCAATCCGGCCACACACTTCGCCATGGATCATCAGCTCGGCTCAATCAAACAAGGCAAGCTCGCCGACCTGATCGTCATCGATGGAGATCCACTCAAAAATATTCGAGTCACAGATCGAGTTACTTATACTATGGTTAACGGCAAACTCTACAACGCCGAAACCATGAATCAGTTAAACGGTGGATCAAAAAATAGAGGAAAGGAGAGAAAGCCTTTCTTTTTTGAACATTAATATCTGTTTTTTATTTTAAAATCTGGCTAACTTTACTGCCAAATTTTAATTTCAGGAAAATTATTTTTTTAAGAAAAAGAACCAAAAAATAATTAAATTTTCGCTTCGCGAAGAAAAGTGAGATAGAAAAAGTAATACTTCGATATTAAATAAGACAAAGGGTGTTCCACGTGGAACACTCTTTTTCTTATCATAATATACATACTTCATCCGCCCAAAATTAGAGAAGGTTCATGCAAATTATTCTACTGACAGTCTTGTCTCTCTTCATTTTATGCATGACCATTTTTAAGAAGTTAAAGTGGAAGCTAACCACACTTTACTTTGCAACAATTTCTAGTTTAAGTATTTTATTCATCGCTAAGAAGTACTTCTTCCTTCTGGAACCTGAAGCTTTGAATCCCATAAACTTCAGTGGCAACCTTTTTTACATCCGTTCTTGTTTATCAAGTAGCATATTATCTATTAAAAAAAATTAAGAATAGTCGGTTCAACATAGCGATAACCGTTACTATTGTTACCCTAGTAACTATTTTATCCTTGTATACACTACCGCGAATGGTCTATTTCCTCGCCTTCAATGAATACCTGAACCAAGAAACAAGCACTAATAATACCAACCCGCTTAAGTTGAGAAAAATAGAATATCATCGTCAAAGCTCTGATGTATCAACAGATATATCATTAAGCTTTATGTTATCTAAATCGTTAATTCCTTTGGAAATTTACAAAAGTAATAACAAGTTTCCACTTACAAATAGCAAGATGTTTTTTTCTGAGAAAAATGACATTTATAAGTCAATGAATATTAGAAAAGTAGTTGTAGACTCAAATTATATTAAACAGCTGTTAACCGAAGAGAACTCTGAAGAATTAAAGAGTTTAGTTGGTATTAAGCCCTTAAGTTCTGATTTTGAACTTATCAAGTTTATGTTTAAATTTGAAATAGATGACTTAAGTTTTTTTTCTTCATTAGATGACTTTAAGCTGGCAATGATGTCCAAAATTATCAAGTCAACTTTCATACCTTTCAATGGAAACATATTAGAATTTAAACTAGATAAAGGATATCAAGGGTTTCAGTTTGGAGAGACTGATCTGAATAAACATATAAGAGTTAATGTTTACAGCGAAAAAATGCTGCTTGAACTGACGTTCAATGAATATACACAACAAGAGATCGATTTCTTTTTATCACAGATAAAGTTGATCGAGCAGTAGCAGGAAGTACTAATGCCAATCGGTATAGTACACTCTATTCGCTCCAACAAGCACTGACCAGGTCTTGGTTTTGCTCTCTCTTGACCTTAGCTATTTCCCTAAAACCTAGTTCCTAGGAACTAATCTCTTCTTTATTACACTTATCATAACAAAAACAATATGTTGCATGGTCGTTAACCATACCCACCGCTTGCATAAACGCATAACAGATTGTTGGCCCTACGAAGTTAAATCCCATTTTTTTCAAAGCCTTAGACATGGCTACTGATTCTGGAGTCTGCACGGGGATCTCTTCCATAGCCTCGAAGTGGTTCACAATCGGGCTGCCTCCGACGAAGCTCCAGAGAAATTCAGAAAAATCATTGCCCTGCTCGCCCTTAGTATCAGAAAAGTTGGCCATGTAACCACGAGCATTCTTGATGATGGAATTAACCTTAAGACGATTTCTGACTATACCTTTATCCTGGAGCAATTCTGCGACCTTAGCATCATCGAATTTGGCGATCACTGCTGGGTCGAAGTTGGCAAATGCCGCTTCATAGGTCTTTTGTTTCTTGAGAATGGTGATCCAGGAAAGACCCGCCTGCTGCCCATCGAGGCAGAGTTTGGCGAAAAGCTCCTGATTGTCGTACACAGGGCGGCCCCAGACGTAATCATGATAATCCAGGTAAATTTGATCATCCCCGACCCAGCCGCAGCGCTTCTTGTCCATGGTCTTACTCCCGAAATATAATTTTTATGTTTATTTCCTTTAGGAGATAAAAAATAACCTACATATGCCTATTTCTACAAGGTATAATCGAAACCATTTTTATATTTCCAAGCTAGCTCTAGTTGCTAATAAGCATCTAGACAAGGTATTGGTATCATCCTGACGGCGTAGACAGTAGACATGACGACGAAACATGACGTAAAGACATTCCAGGGTTTTATTATGACCCTGCAGGAGTACTGGGCGCAGCAAGGTTGCGCTATCGTTCAACCTCTCGATATCGAGGTTGGTGCCGGTACATTCCACCCACAAACTTTCCTACGTTCATTAGGCCCGGAGCCAATGAGCAGTGCCTATGTGCAGCCATGTCGCCGCCCTACCGATGGCCGTTATGGTGATAACCCTAACCGTCTACAGCACTATTATCAGTTTCAGGTCGTATTGAAACCATCTCCGAGCAACATTCAGGAATTATACCTGGGCTCATTGGAAGCAGTGGGTGTAGACATGGGCGTTCATGATGTACGTTTCGTAGAAGACAATTGGGAATCACCTACATTAGGTGCCTGGGGTCTAGGTTGGGAAGTCTGGTTGAATGGCATGGAAGTGTCTCAATTCACTTACTTTCAACAGGTTGGCGGTATCGAATGTAGCCCAGTAACCGGTGAGATCACTTACGGTCTGGAACGTCTTGCCATGTATATCCAGGAAGTTGATAGCGTCTATGACCTGGTCTGGACCGATGGTCCCATGGGTAAGATCATGTACGGTGACATCTTCCACCAGAACGAAGTAGAGCAATCTACCTACAACTTCGAACATGCGGATGTCGATGTACTTTTCAAATTATTCGATGATTGTGAGAAAGCGTGTGAGCGTCTCCTGTCTCTCGAAAAGCCTCTGCCGCTTCCGGCCTATGAGCAAGTGATGAAAGCCTCTCATGCTTTTAACATGCTGGATGCCCGCCACGCCATCTCGGTAACCGAACGTCAGCGTTATATTCTACGCGTTCGCACCTTGGCTAAAGGTGTTGCACAATCCTATTATCAAGCCCGTGAAGCCCTCGGCTTCCCAATGTGTAAGTAGAGGTAATAACCATGAATTTCGAAAACTTACTCATTGAAATAGGTACCGAAGAGTTGCCTCCTAAATCTCTGCGCAAGCTAGCAGAGTCTTTCCTGAGCAACTTTACCGACGAATTGAAGAAAGCGGAGCTTAGCTTCGAAACAGCCGTTTGGCATGCCGCCCCACGTCGCTTAGCCCTTAGCGTAAACCAACTCGCTACCGCTCAAGCCGACAAGGTCGTCGAAAAGCGTGGTCCAGCAGTGGCTCAGGCCTTCGATGCCGATGGCAACCCGACTAAAGCCGCCATGGGCTGGGCTCGTGGCAATGGCATCACAGTCGAACAAGCGAGCCGTTTGAAAACTGATAAAGGCGAATGGTTACTGCATCAGGCAAAAGTTGTCGGTGTAGAGACTAAGAGCCTGATCTCCGCTATGGCGCAACGCGCACTGGATAAGCTCCCTATCCCTAAGCCAATGCGCTGGGGCAGTAACAAGACTCAGTTTATCCGCCCTGTGCATACAGTGACTATGCTACTTGGCAGTGAAATCGTTGCGGGTGAGCTACTGGGCATCAAGTCAGATCGCGTTATTCGTGGTCACCGCTTCATGGGTCAAGCCAGCTTCGAGTTGGATCACGCCGATAACTACCTGTCAGCACTGAAAGAAAAAGGCAAGGTACTCGCCGACTACGAAGCGCGTAAGGCAATCATCAAGACTGATGCTGAAGCTGCGGCGGCTGAGATTGGCGGTATTGCCGATCTTGAAAACGAGCTGCTCGAAGAGGTCTGCTCTCTGGTCGAATGGCCAGTGGTATTAACCGCTAGCTTCGAAGAGAAGTTCCTCGATGTACCTGCTGAAGCCTTGGTATACACCATGAAAGGCGATCAGAAGTACTTCCCCGTATTCGATAAAGCGGGTCAGCTACTGCCTAACTTTATCTTCGTCACTAACATAGTGTCTAAAGATCCTCAGGTGATCATCTCGGGTAACGAGAAAGTAGTTCGTCCTCGCCTTGCCGATGCCGAGTTTTTCTTCGAAAACGATAAGAAACAGACATTGGAAGATCGCCTTGTGAGCCTGGAAACTGTTGTGTTCCAAAAGCAGCTGGGTACGATTAAGCAACGTGTCGAACGCATCTCTGAAATAGCAGGCTTCATCGCCACCAGCATAGATGCAAATGCCGAGGAAGCATCTCGTGCAGGCCTACTTTCTAAATCAGATCTGATGACAAACATGGTCATGGAATTCACCGATCTTCAAGGCACTATGGGCATGCATTACGCACGTCTCAATGGTGAGACCGAAGCGGTTGCTCTGGCTCTGCAAGAGCAATACAAGCCAAAGTTCTCCGGCGACACGGTTCCTGCGGCAGCTATTTCAGTCTGTGTAGCGCTGGCTGAAAAGCTGGATACTCTGGTAGGTATCTTCGGTATCGGTCAGGCACCTAAGGGCGCAGCCGATCCATTCGCACTGCGCCGCGCCGCTATCGGTATCCTACGTATTTGCGTCGAAAATAACCTGCAGCTGGATCTGGTTGACCTTATCGCTAAGGCACAGGCACTACATGGCAGTAACTTGAGTAATGATACAACTGCCGAGCAGGTACTCGAGTTCTTCATGAATCGTTTCCGCGCCTGGTATCAAGATCAAGGCGTTAGCGTCGACGTAATTTTAGCCGTACTGGCTCGTCGTCCAACGTCACCAGCCGACTTCGATAGTCGCATCAAGGCCGTATCTCACTTCAGAACGTTGGAGCAGGCTTTGGCATTGGCCGCCGCTAACAAGCGTGTGTCTAATATCCTGGCTAAAGTTGAAGGTGATATTCCGGCAAATATCGATGCGAGTTTATTGACTGAGAACGCTGAAAAAGCACTGGCAGAGAAGCTCAAGGATCTTCAACCTAAGCTGGCTCCTTTGTTTGCCTCGGCAAACTATCAGGAAGCACTGGCACTTCTGGCTGATCTACGTGAGAGCGTTGATACCTTCTTCGAAGACGTCATGGTTATGGTCGATGACGAAGCATTGAAGAACAACCGTTTAGCCCTGCTTTCAAGCCTACGCGATCAGTTCCTCCATGCGGCAGATATATCTTTGCTGCAGTAAACTGGTCCTAGAAACTTAAAGAAGCCTCAGCTCTCGCTGAGGCTTCTTCTTTTAAACCTCTTTCAGCTTCTCGTGTAGAACCTCAAACTCATCCCGGCTTAGATTTGCATCGATTAACAAGCGTGCCAAACAAGGCTCATCTAGCTTTTTACCATGATAAAGCATGGAACACTCACTGATCAGGTTTGCGCGCCATACCAAGGCTGCTAACGGCTCTGTGGGCGTTGAATCTAGGTTGGCTAGTTGGCTCAAAGATGATTCAAAGCAAACAGGTAAATGCCAACATTGAGCCAATAAGGCACTCAGGCTGAGGGATTTAGTGGTCATCACTTGCCTGAACAGCCAGGAGCTGGGCTGCTCTCCTGGTTCGGCTATCTGAAACTCATCTAACAGCATCTTAAAGATGGCAATTTTTCCTACGTCATGAAGAAGGCCTAAGAGAAATGCCGTGTCAGGATCCTGATCGGAATGATCAGCGGCCAATTCCGATGACAGATAGGCGACTTGCATTGAATGGCGCCATATCTGCAGACCGAAGCGGCGATAGTAGATAGGTTTAATCACTATCATCTCACGCACCATACAGGTGGTAACCAAACGCCTAAGCTGATCTCTGCCCAACTGCACGAAGGCCTGTTGCAAGCTGGTGACCTCCCTATCACCACGCTTAAATAACGGAGAGTTACATAATTTTATCACTTCGACACTCAAGACAGGATCGTCATGAATCTCGTCTACCAATACCTTTATATCGACACTCTCATCCTTAAGCCGTCTATCTAACTCGGTTAGCTTGCTTGGCAGTTTAAGGACCTTGTCGGCCACATCTTGTGGTGACATCAGGGCATTCTCTACATCATCCATAACCGCTTTCTCTAAATTATTAGCGATTCCTCCGGTGTCATTGGATTTAGTCGGGAAAAGTAGACTATAAAACAGCGCAGCGACATCAACCGAATCAGAGGTAAGCACCTCCTCTGTCGCTGTTGGGTCTTGTGGTTTAGCCGAGGTATCGGCTAATTTATCTTGGACACTCGTGTCTTGCCTAAAGCCTTTCGGCTCGGAAATAGAGGTTTTATCTCTGATATTAAAGAGCTTATTAAAAAGTTTTATAACCAATTTGTATGACCGGGTGAATAAACAGAAACGCCAGAATAGAAACTTAATCATAGCGCTTAGAAAGATAATCGGTGCGGTTTATCGGGTTACAAACTAGCTTTTAAGTATTACCCTGATTCTTTATCTTATAGATATGAAGCAAACATCACATGAGCGACGATCTGCTACCTAAATTATTCCGACTCGGTGAAAAAGCCCTGGTGCTGGATTGCGCCTCTCTATCAGGCTCAAACAGTAAACTGCAAATACAGAGACAAATTTGGCACATAGCGGATCTATGTAAAACCAGTGGTGACTTTGACGATATTGTTCCGGGTAATAATAATCTCACTCTTTTTTTCAAAGACAGTAAAAAAATCTCTTTCTGGAGTAATCAAATCAACAAGCTTTGGACCAATAAACAGGTTCAAGACAAGCCTAGTAAACTCATCCAAATCCCGGTCCAATATGGTGGGGAATATGGGCCAGATCTTAATGCTGTTGCCGAGTACCACAAGCTAACTCCACGAGAGGTAATAGCAATACATACCTCAACCCAATACAGTGTGCTGTTTCTGGGCTTCCAACCTGGCTTTCCCTATCTCGATGGACTGGATAAGCAACTCTTTACCCCAAGATTGGCAACTCCAAGATTATCGATTCCAGCAGGGTCTGTCGGTATTGGTGGCGAGCAGACTGGCATATATCCGGCTCAGTCTCCCGGAGGCTGGCAATTGATTGGTCGAAGTGCCCTGACACTATTCGATTCCTCATCTGAGCATGGTGCCCTGCTGAAACCTGGAGACAGGGTAGAGTTTGTCTCGGTTCGATCTATTTTAGATCCATCTATTTCAGAGCAGCCTATTTTAGACCAAGCAATTTCAGACCGATCTAATCCCGAGAAAGCTATTTCAAAGCAAGCTAAAACCAGCCATAAGGAGTCCTCAAGATGATAGAGGTGCTCATTCCCGGCTTTCACACCACAGTTCAAGACCTTGGACGCACAGGTTATCGCCACTTAGGGGTATCAGTCTCGGGCGCTTTAGATCGACAAGCCTTGATGCTTGCCAATCGTTTAGTCGCTAATCCGGATAACGCTGCGGGCCTAGAGCTCACGGCAGGAACATTGGAGCTCAAGTTTCACCGTGATGCCTGGTTTAGCCTGACAGGAGCTAACTATGAGATCAAGATTGGTTCCAGAGAGATCTGGCATGGTTGGCGCAGCAAGATTAACGCCGGAGAAACCCTCATCCTGAAAGGGCCAAAATCCGGAATGCGTGCTTACTTAGCTATAGATGGCGGCATAGATGTGCCTATCTCTTTGAGCTCGAGATCTACGCTAACTGCCGCCGAACTAGGCGGACACCAAGGTAGAGCCCTCAAAGTAGGGGATCGAATCCCCTTAGGAGATAAACTCTCACTTTCTAAGCCAATTGGTGCGGTGCAAAGAGGTTATTCTAATGAGGTACGCGCCCTAGCCGGACCCGAGATGGCCCTGTTTACCCAAGATTCACGTAAAGTATTCTGGAGTCGCCAGTGGCGGCTATCTAACGACAGTAATCGTATGGGTGCACGCTTATCCGGCGAGGCATTAAACTTAGAACAAGAGCCGAACTTAAACTCACATGCTGTGATGCCTGGTACCATTCAGGTTCCGCCATCGGGTCAGCCCATAGTCCTGCTAGCCGACGGACAGACGACTGGTGGCTATCCTAAGATAGCTACTGTGATTGAGGCCGATCTTTGGAAACTGGCTCAGACCAGGCCAGGAGAGAAGCTGCAATTTATTCACGTGAGTCCAAACCAGGCGGAAGATGCGAACTATGAATGGCAACAATATTTTTATCGTCTCCAAAAGGCAATTGATAGTTGTAGTTGATAACAGCAATCACGGAAGATGTCTGTAAACTGCAAGTGGCAACAATATTTTTATCGTCTGCAAAGGGCAGTGGATGCTAATAGCTAAGGCTAAGAAAGCCTCGAGTTGCGAGCTAAAGACAAAGCTAAGAAAGCTGCGAGTTTAAAGCTCGTAGCTAATAATAACAGTAAGGTTATATAGTGAAATTAAATCCGAAAGGCTACCCGATCGATCTTAATGCCGACTTAGGTGAAGGTGGAACCAATGATGAAGCCTTACTGCAACTGATCACTTCGGCAAATATAGCTTGTGGAGGTCATGCCGGTGATCAATCGAGTATGCAGACAACAGTGAAGATAGCATTAGCATCTGGGGTTAATATTGGTGCTCATCCCAGCTTCCCCGATCGTGAAAATTTTGGTCGTCAGCCCATGATCATTTCAGACCAAGAGCTATCAACCTCACTCAATCAGCAAATTGGCTCATTAAAAGCCGTATGTAGCTCACTAGGCGCAAAATTGTTCCACGTGAAACCTCATGGTGCCCTTTATAATCAAGCGGCCTTCAGTGAGCGTTTAGGGCAAATCTTAATTAACGCCATAAAACGAATAGACCCAAGCTTAAAATTAATGATTCTCGCTGCCAGTCCACTGGTGCCATTGGCAAGACAGCACGGATTAACGGTAATTGAAGAGGCTTTTGCCGATCGCACCTATTTAGCTGACGGCTCTCTGGCTCCCAGAACTATGCCTGGAGCGATAATAGAAGATGACAATCAATCCATAAAACAAGTTGAGCAAGTGTTAGCTAATCGACCACTAACGACATTAGATGGATCCATGCTGCAGCTCAAGGCCGATAGTATCTGTTTACATGGGGATAATGAGCATGCCTTAAGGTTCGCCCAGAAAATTGCAGAATACCTTAAAAATAAATAACACCGATCGCTATCAAATCAGCAGCCAATCAAACGCCAAAGATAACTTATTTAACCTTGGTATTCAGATTAATAGGAGTCAGAAGGCTATAGTAGAAAGTAAGATCTCTCATTTGCTCATCGGTCAGGCCACCAGCCTGAGCCTGCATATTAATATCGGCTCTGTCCCCAGATTTAAAATCCTTAAGCTGCTTATACAAATAAGCTTGCTTTTGTCCCCTGAGGCTAGGAAATAAACCCGCCTGACTTAACATCACTGGTCCATGACAAGCTTCACATCTGGTGTTGGCTAGCTGTCTCCCCTGCTCAATATTCCCTTGTTGTGGTTCTGCTGCGCTCACGCCAACAGCGACAATGGAAATAAGAAATATAAATGCGATACCAATTAATTTTTTCATCTTACTCGTCCCTCTTTATCACAGTGCCTATATCGGCTTTCTGACTTGGCGGCAGCGAGTCTTTATCTATTGGCTTACGTCGAAACAGGGTCATATCAATATCGACTTGATTGTAATAAGTACTTAAGTAATCCAATGTCGGCTCCCATGTATCGGACAGATCCCATAATCCCTGTGTATCTACCATCCACTGAATAGTCTCTTGCCAAAAGTCTCTGTCACCATGGTTTTGCGGCACGATTAAACTAGAATGGCAGGCGTTACACTGACCATTCACTAACTCCCAGCCAGGTGCCTTAATCAAACCGGATTTAGCATCGACGGGGTAGTCAATCTTAGCAATTGAAGTATTGGTGTCGCTTAGCTCAACGGCTTGAGCATGCAGGCATGTAGAGAGCAGGAGCAGACAGACAAACCGAATAAAGGACTTCATCAGACCACCCTAACGGCTATTCTATGGCAGCCATTAAACATATAACCTTTTGGGTTCCACTGAGGCTGCACCACAGGCTGGGTATCACCCTCACTATCGGTGGCTCTGGCCCAAATCTCATAATACCCTTGCTCAGGTAAGTCTAACTCTGTCTGCCATTGCTGCCAGGCAGTTGCGTTCTTGGGCTTCTCTAGCTCAACGACATGCCAGCGAGTACCATAGTCATAGCTAACCTCAACCTTGATAACTTCTCTCAAACCAGCCCAGGCATGACCACGAAGCACTGTTTTCTTGCCAAGCTTCATCTCGGTACCGGACTCAGGGAAAGTGATCAATGACTTTACAATCATCTGCTCAATGATCTCAAAGTCTTTGTTATCGACTTTTTCACCTGGGGCCACTGGATACTTAGGCACCTGATAAGCGGGAGCCGCCATCTTATGACCGTCGTGTAACTTGTTTCGTACACTGATCCCCACCGCGCATTTCTGTGATACCGAAGCGGGCCGTCCACCGAAAACAATACGCAGTGGATAACCATGCATATAAGGGATATCTTCACCGTTCATCGACCAGGCGATCAAGGCATCATCACTCAAAGCGGCATCGATAGGCACGCCTCGCGAAATAGCCTCACCGTGACCACTAAGATGCTTGTCGATACCATGATGTCCGGTATACACGGCATCTTCCTTGATGCCACAGTCATACAGCACATCCCTGACTAAGACCCCTGTCCACTCAGAACAGTACACAGCAGCATTATTCCACTGATTGCCCTTAGTACCGGGAAAGAAGTTAACCCGACTATTACCGCCACACTCAAGCACAAGTCTGCGGGTATGATGTTTAAATCTTTGCTTTAGCTCATCTAAGGTATAGGTCTTAGGTGTCTTTACAGATTCGCCATCCACCTTGAAGGTCCAGGTTTTAAGATCCATAGCCTTAAAGTCAGGCATCTGACCATTCCATCGAATGAATGCTACATCACCAGGAGTCACAGCCTTATCCAGCATGTGCTCTGCTGGGTAAGCATTTAACGGTTTTGTGTTCAAAACAGTGAAGTAATCGGGAAGATCTTCAGCCTTACTCCAGGTTAAAGATGAAATATCCAGAGAGGCCATTCCCAGAGGCATATTTCCAGCAAATACCCATTTAACCGGCAATATAGCAACCGCAGAGGTAGCAATAGCCCCTTTAATAAAAGCTCGTCTGTCTAAACTCATAATTATTTATTCTCTCCAGTGTAAAAATATTGCGCCAGGCTCTGCATATCTTCATCGGTTAATAACTGCGCCACCTTAGACATGGTCTTGTCACTGCGCTCACCGGATTTAAATGCCTGAAGTTGTTTAACCAGATATTCCTGATTCTGCCATCGTAAGTCTGCAATATTGGGAAAGTCATTAGTGCCCACAGTGCCATGGCAGGCAATACACATATTGAGTAACTGAGGTGATTCTCCAGCCTGAGCAGCCGAAGACGCCAAAACAGCAAGCATGACTAAGCTTGATAGCGTCAGACTCAATGCTGGCTCGGCACTTCTGAGATTAAACATGGGCATTACAGCCTCCATAGCTTGCTCAATAAATTAACGACTCATACCCATTGGTATAATTTTCAGTGAGCCTTCTAGCATTAGCTGAAGGCTCACTTAACGTGTCGCTAATTTAGCCTTAACAGGACGGTTAAGAATATTCAAACTTCTTGATTTAAAGCGTTGAGAAAAGTTAATCAGGGCTGGGAAAGAGGGAATAAAGAAGGTGAGCGAGAAGGATTAAGAGGGAGAGGGAAACACCAATACTCTTTGTCTACAACAAGGGAACATCAGGCAGCTATGGTCTTTGGGATAACGACTCTGACTATCAGGGATGATAGGAATGCACAGAGATGTAGAAACATCTCCTGCCATGTGCAACGTCTATTTGTATACATCCCTGTCCCTCTTATCTAATAAAGAATGACATAAATGTTCCAGACACAAACCCCCTCCTAGACCATCCATGGTCTTCGGGGATAACTACTTCCATGTACAAAAAAGCCCCGGATTTCTCTGAGGCTTTATCTTTCACTGTTAACGCTTAGCTCTTAACGCCACGTAGTGGCATCAATAGAGATGCGCAGCAGATCTATTTAGACATCCAAGTTAGCTACGTTCAACGCATTCTCTTCGATGAAGTTACGACGCGGTTCAACTTGATCACCCATCAAGCAGGTAAACAGCTGATCGGCACCGATAGCATCTTCGATGGTCACAACCAGCATACGACGTGACTCAGGATCCATGGTGGTTTCCCAAAGCTGCTCAGGGTTCATCTCACCCAATCCCTTATAACGTTGGATATAGAGACCACGTCTGGAATCATTCATCAGCCAGTTAAGTGCCTCGACGAAGGTAGAAATCTCCTTTATGCGTTCACCACGTTTAATATAACCGCCTTCAACTATGAGTCCTTCGAGCGCCGCAGCAAGTTTAGCCATACGCTCATAGTCACTAGAATTGAGGAACTCGTAGGTAAACAGATAACTGGTATCGATACCGTGCTTACGTATGTGCACATTAGGCAGATATACTTTACGCTCAGGATCCATAATCGGTTCGGCTTTATAGATAACACCGCCAGATTCTTTCTCTGTTAGATCAGCGACAAATGCGTCACACCACAGCTTAACCTTAGCTTCATCGGCTAACACCTCAGCATCCAGAGCTGGATGATAAAGCATACGTTCGGTCAGCAGAGTCGGATAACGCAGATTTAAACGCTCAAAGATGGTTTCAACTTCACGATACTGATAAACCAACTTCTCTAACGGTGCACCTGAGATAGCTGGTGCGTCAGCAGAAGAATGAAGCTCACCACCATCTAAGGCTAAGTTAGTCAGAAACTCAGTCAAGGCCAGCTCATCTTTCAGATACTGTTCCTGTCTGCCTTTTTTCACCTTATAGAGAGGTGGCTGGGCGATGTAAATATAGCCACGTTCGATAAGCTCAGGCATCTGACGGAAGAAGAAGGTCAGCAGCAAAGTTCGAATGTGAGATCCATCGACGTCCGCATCTGTCATGATGACGATGTTGTGGTAACGGGTCTTATCAGGATCGTATTCATCACGACCGATACCACAACCCAATGCGGTGATCAGAGTCGCGACTTCCTGAGAAGAGAGCATCTTATCGAATCTAGCCTTCTCAACGTTAAGAATCTTACCCTTTAGCGGTAGAATTGCTTGATTCTTACGGTTACGCCCCTGCTTGGCGCTACCGCCAGCAGAGTCACCTTCCACTATGTATATTTCAGAAAGTGCAGGATCTTTTTCCTGACAATCAGCCAGCTTACCCGGCAGACCACCTAAATCTAATGCACCTTTACGACGCGTCATCTCACGGGCTTTACGCGCCGCTTCACGAGCACGAGCCGCATCGATAATCTTACCGACGATCAATCTGGCTTCGTTTGGATGCTCCATCAGGTAATCACCCAACTTCTCACCCATGGTCTGCTCAACTGCCGATTTAACTTCGCTTGAAACCAACTTGTCTTTAGTCTGAGAACTGAACTTAGGATCCGGAACTTTAACCGAAACAACCGCAGTCAGGCCTTCACGGGCATCATCGCCGGTAGCACTGGTCTTGCCCTTCTTGTTATAACCTTCACGCTCCATGTAAGCGTTTAGGTTACGGGTCAATGCACCACGGAAGCCAGCAAGGTGAGTACCACCATCACGCTGAGGAATATTGTTGGTGAAACAGAAGATGTTCTCCTGGAAACCATCGTTCCACTGCATAGCCACTTCGACAGTGATACCGTCATCGCGTTCCTGAATGAAGTGGAACACGTCTTTGTTGACCGGCGTCTTGTTCACGTTCAGGTAATCGACGAAGGCGCTGATGCCACCTTGATACTGGAAAAACTCATCACGGTTATCACGCTCATCGATCAAGCGGATACCGACACCCGAGTTTAGGAATGACAGCTCACGAACGCGTTTAACCAGAATATCGAAATGAAATTCGATATTAGTAGTGAAGGTTTCATGGCTTGGCCAAAATCTTAGCTCGGTACCAGTGCTCGTCGCATCGCCAATCTCTTTGATCGGCGCATCGGGCTCACCCGAGGTATAGAACTGCTCGTAGAGCTTACCGTTACGACGAATAGTCAACTGTAGCTTCTCAGACAGAGCGTTTACTACCGAAACCCCCACGCCATGGAGACCACCGGAGACTTTATATGAGTTATCATCGAACTTACCGCCCGCATGGAGTACGGTCATGATCACTTCTGCGGCCGAGATACCCTCTTCCGGGTGAATTTCGACTGGAATACCACGACCATCATCTTTCACCGATACCGAACCATCGACATGGATAGTGATGACAACTTCGCTACAATGGCCCGCTAAAGCTTCATCGATAGAGTTATCGACCACTTCGAATACCATGTGATGTAGCCCGGAACCGTCGTCGGTATCGCCGATATACATCCCTGGTCTTTTCCGTACTGCATCAAGGCCTTTTAATACCTTAATACTCGAAGAATCGTAACTATTCTCTGACATATTATTCTCTCGTCGGTTGTTCAATTACCGTTACACGCCCCTGTTCCACATGGAACACCTTACTCGGCGGCGTGTTTAACGAATCTAGTATCGCTGCAGGCTCGATGGCGGTGACAAAAACTTGTGCGCCGGTATCGGTTAACTGCTGCAGCAACAATTGCCTGTGCTTTGCATCCAATTCCGATGGAAGATCATCCACCAGATAAATACTATTCTTATCTATTTGCTGCTTGAGTAACTTTCCCTGTGCAATACGCAGTGCACAGACTAACAATTTCAGCTGTCCCCGGGATAAAGCATCCTGAATTGGCAAGGTGCCAACACGTAACCTCAAATCGGCTTTATGGGGACCACTAGCGGTATTGCCGCTAGATACATCTCTGGGATATTGCGTCTCTAAGAGCTGCGCATAATCTGTTTTACTATCCCAGCCTCGGGTAAAAGAAATCTTCACATCGACCTGAGGTAAAAACTCTTCGATTATACCCTTAAGTAGCTCATTTAACGAGTTTACATATTGAGTTCTGATATCGGTCACGACTTCAGAATAACGAACTAACTCTCTATCCCAATATTGAATCTGATCGTAGCTAGCCTCATTTTTAAGCAACTGATTTCGTTGCTTTAAAATTCGCTTTACATTGACCCAGGCGGAATGAAAAGTTTTATCACAATGGAACGCTCCCCAATCGATAAACTGACGCCTAGACTTAGGCCCTTCAAACAGCAAGGCAAAACTCTCGGGGGTGATCACTTGTATCGGCAAAGATTCGGCCAGGGTCGATAATCGTTTGACCTTATCGCCGTCAATCTTGACCTCGGTCTCGCCGCTGCGAAATCGTCTCAGGCCTATTTTGCTCTCTTTATCCTGCACATTTAAGTTAGCGAATAAGGTTAACTTATCATCCGAGTGTTGAATCACACGCTGGGAAAGATGACTGCGAAAGGAGCGACCCATACCAAGAAAATAGATAGCTTCTAAAATACTGGTTTTGCCACTGCCATTCTGACCATAAATGAGATTAATCCCTTCGGCCGGAAGCAGTTGAGCAGAGACGATATTCCGAAAAGTTTCAATATGAAGACGCGTCAGACTCATTTATGGCTCATTAATCACTTATTCGGGCAAACTAACAAAATGCACTTAATTTAACGGATAAAACGTCGCAAATCATCAGGTGGAAAAATTTAAATAGCCAAGAAGATTAGCATATCCACAGACCACATCAAAGCGCAGAATTTACCCAGGGTAAGACACAAAGCCGGTTGTTTACCGTCCATAGTCAACCGGCATAGGTGTTGACTGCCAAGGTCTTAAGCGTTCCATACGCTTTAAAGACATTTCCCACATCCCTATGGGTCAATGGCAGACACAAAAAAGGCTGCGTTAGCAGCCTCTTCAATATTAATTGCGGTTTATCTAGTCGAATTAAGACTAGAGCCTCATCGGCATAACCACATACATAGAGTTTTCTTCGATATGATTTTCGATCAAGGCACTGGAATTGCCATCGATAAGCGTGATGCGTACATCGTCTGAAGGTAAGTTATTAAGCACGTCCAACAGGTAACTGACGTTGAAGCCTATCTCCAGAGGTGTATTGTCATATTCCACATCTAAGATCTCCTCGGCTTCTTCCTGCTCAGGATTGTTGGCGGTGATCTTAATCAGATTATTTTCCAGCTGTACCCGCACACCACGAAACTTCTCATTCGACAGGATAGAGGCGCGAAGCAGAGCCTGCTTAAGCTGGTTTCTGCTGGCAATAACGATTTTATCGCCCCCCTTGGGCAAGACTCGGCGATAATCAGGGAAACGACCATCCACTAACTTACTGGTCAGTACAGCACTCGATGTCGTTGCGCGTATGGCATTATCACCTATGGCGATAGTCACATCTAAATCTTCGCCTTCGAACAGACGTTGCAGCTCGACAACCCCTTTACGGGGCACGATCACTTGCTTCTCTGGCAGGGTCGCCTCAATTTGACGATGACTCAAGGCTAAGCGATGTCCGTCGGTTGCAATGGCACGCAGCACATTGCCATCGGTTTCCAGTAGCAGGCCGTTAAGGTAATAACGCACATCCTGATTAGCCATGGAGAACTGAGTCGCATCGATAAGCGACTTGAGTGTGCCCTGCTTGATGGTAAATTCGATATCAGACTCGAAGGCTTCTACATTGGGATACTCTTCCGCCGGCAGTGTCGCTAAGGTAAAGCGACTGCGGCCAGATCTGAGTAACAGGCGATTTTCCTGTTGCTCAATTTTTATCTCGACCTGATCGGGGAGTGATTTAACGATATCGAGTAATTTCTTCGCCGGAACGGTAGTACGTCCCTCTAGAACATCACCCTCTAACTGAACCTGACCGACTAATTCGACCTCAAGGTCGGTACCAGTCATCTTAAGTGTGTGACCACTTACTTCAACTAAGAGGTTTGCCAGAATAGGCAAGTTATGTCGTCTCTCCACCGCTCCATTAACTAATTGCAGCGGCTTTAATAGGGCATCCCTATCAATTGAAAATTTCATCAGTTTCAATTTCCCAGATTTATGAAGATAACGTACGGATCAAATTAGCATAATCTTCTTTAATGTCGTGATTTTCTTCGCGCAACTGTGCAATTTTACGACATGCGTGTAAAACAGTTGTATGGTCACGACCGCCAAAAGCATCCCCTATCTCAGGTAAGCTCTGGTTGGTTAATTCTTTCGATAGCGCCATAGCCACCTGACGAGGCCTGGCGACACTACGGGAACGACGCTTAGACAGCATATCGGCCATCTTGATCTTATAATATTCGGCAACAGTCTTCTGAATGTTATCTATGGTGACTAATTTTTCCTGCAACGCCAACAGATCTCGCAAGGCTTCGCGGACGAAATCGATAGTGATTGGGCGACCGGTAAAATTAGCATTCGCTATGACTCGATTCAATGCACCTTCGAGCTCACGAACATTAGAACGTAATCGCTTAGCGATGAAGAAAGCGACTTCATCGGGGAGATTGACGCCACTTTCCTGCGCCTTACGCATAAGGATCGCCACACGAGTCTCTAATTCTGGAGGCTCGATCGCTACGGTCAAGCCCCAGCCGAAACGAGACTTGAGACGATCTTCTACGCCATCGATCTCTTTCGGATATTTATCTGAGGTCAAGATCACTTGATGATTACCTTCCAATAACGCATTGAAGGTATGGAAGAACTCTTCTTGTGATCTGTCTTTATTGGCAAAGAATTGAATATCATCGATAAATAATGCATCGACGCTACGGTAATAGCGTTTGAACTCTTCGATGGCATTATTTTGCAGGGCTTTCACCATATCCTGAACGAAACGCTCAGAATGCATGTAGACCACTTTGGCATTGGGATTATTCTTGATGATGGCATTGCCCACGGCGTGTAACAGGTGGGTCTTACCCAGACCGGTTCCACCGTAGAGGAATAAGGGGTTGTAAGCACCACCAGGATTCTCGGCAACTTGAAGTGCCGCAGCTTTGCCTAATTGGTTCGATTTACCCTCGACAAAGTTTTCAAACTGATAAGCCGGATTAATATTACTTCTGTGATTCGCCGTGATAGCCGGTTCGGGCATATTCACATTAAATGAAGTCTTAGTCGGCCTGGTATTCATCTGAACTCTAGGGGGAGCCATTGCAGGCGTAGCCTGAACCGGGCGTGGAGCGGCAGGTTTGCTGCCTATATCGAAACGTAACTTAGGTGCATCACTACCCAATTGCTCAGTAAAAAACTGATTGATGATGTTAATATATTTGTCTCTGACCCAATCTAGTACGAAGCGATTTGGCGCGTAGAGAACGAGTGTGTCCCCATCCATTTCTGCTTGCAACGGTCTGATCCACATGCTGAATTGTTGAGACGAGAGCTCATCTTGTAGTCGCCCGAGACATTGCTGCCAAAGTGTAACCGCCACGTACTTATCCCCAAA